>NZ_JBUZNN010000001.1:0-226621 GCF_055326235.1 Tessaracoccus yangjingae
ACGCTCACGCCGGACATGTCCTGACCAAGGCACCCGGAGGGCCAGCTTCGAGGAGAGTCACGACGCGACCGTCGATCCCAACAACACCACCAATGAGGTGGTGACACCAGACTCACAGCTTCGAGGCCGCTACGCGGCACCTCAGCCAGCGGGTGGGGACACCGGCCAGAGGTGATGGGGGGTGCGTGGAGGCCGGCGGCCCACCGTCGTCCTACGATCGTCGTGGAGGTTGAACATGTGGGCCAGCATGACGGGTCGTGATCTGCGCGCACGCCTGGACCGTGACGCCGCGACCCTCGGAGCCGCGACGACGCCCGGGCCGGTCGTCACGGACGAACAGGTCGCCGCGTTGCCGCCGACGGTGCAGCGCTATCTGCGGTTCATGGGGGTGGTGGGGCGCCCGTCGGTGCGCTCGTTCCGGGCGCGCCTGCACGGCAGCTTCCGGCTACGGCAAGGACAGGCGTTCATGCCGGCCGAGGTCTGGCAGTTCAACACGGTGGCGCCGATCGCGCGGCTGTTCTGGATGCGGATCTCCATGGCGGGCGGACTCCTGCCCATGCTGGGCCGTGACAGCTACGTCCACGGCCGTGGCCGGATGCTCGGGAAGCTGCTCGACGCCATCGTCGTGGCCGACGGCCGGGGGGAGCCGTTCGACATCGGCGAGCTCACCACCTGGCTCAACGACGCCGTCCTCCTGGCTCCCTCGATGCTCTTGACCGCGGGGGCCGAGTTCCGGGAGATCGACGACAGGTCCTTCGGCGTGAGCGTCACCGACTCCGGCCGGATAGTCAGCGCGCGGGTGGTCGTCGACGACGACGGCGCCCCCGTCGACTTCCACACCGAAGACCGCTTCGCGGACCTGCCCGGCGGCCCCGTGCGGACGCCGTGGTCGACGCCCATCGACGGCTGGCGTGTCGCGGACGGGCGCCGCATCCCGACGCGGGGTTCGGCGGTGTGGCACCTCCCCGACGGCGACCTCACCTACGGGATCCTCGAGTTCGACGATGTGGAGGACAACCCCGCGCCGCCGCCGCGACCCTCGACCCCCGCCCGTTCCGAGAGCGTCCGGAGCGTCCTGGAGGCTGCCGGGGGAGCGGTGGGTGTTGCGTTGATGCTTGTCGGCTCACCGCTGCTGCGCGGACGGTACAACCGGTGGGGTGCCTCCGATCAGGAGTGTGACGCGGAGATGCCCGGAGACGAGCTCGTCCCGGACCCGGTGCTCAGTTCGACGAGGGCGGTCACGATCGGCGCACCCCCAGAGGCGGTGTGGCCGTGGCTGGCACAGATCGGGCAGGGCCGCGGCGGCCTCTACAGCTACGACGCGCTGGAGAACCTGCTCGGCCTCGACATCCATAGCGCGGACGAGATCCTGCCGGAGCACCAGGGCATCGCGCCTGGTGAGCTGATCCGGTTGGGCAAGAAGGGCTCGCCGTGCTTCCGCGCGGTCGCGGTGGATCGCGGCCGGTCGCTGGTGCTGATCAGCGCCGACCCGGCCACTGAGCAGGCGGTCGCCACCCCGGTGCGGGAGGGAACGGGCGCCACCTGGCAGTGGGAGCTGCATGCGATCGACGGCGGACACGCAACGCGGCTGATCAGCCGCCAGCTCAACACCCACCCGCCGTCGCAGTGCCTCCTGTGGCGGGCGGTGGAGGCGATCGGCTTCGTGATGGAGCGGCGGATGCTGCTGGGCATCAAGGAGCGGGCCGAGTCGAGCGCCGCCTACTGAGACGCCCTCTCGGTGCGGGGGCCCGGGGTGCGCCCCCAGCCCGCGCGCACCCCGGATCGCTCAGGCGACCCGGCCGGGCTCCCCGAACTCCTCGTCAAGGGTGGGATAGTCGGTGTACCCGTGCTCGCCGCCGCCGAATGAGGTCCTGCGGTCGACCTCGTTGAACGGCCCGCCCGCGGCGAGGCGCTCGGGAAGGTCGGGGTTGGCGATGAAGAGGGATCCGTAGGCGATGAGGTCGGCGGTGCCGTCGTCGATCAGCCCAAGCTCGGCAGGACCGGTCGGGTTGGGTCGGGTATCCGGGTTGAGGATCAGTGTGGACGGCCACAGCTGCCGCAGCGCATGTGTCGTCGGCCGTTGCCCGGGAACCTCCATGACGTGCAGGTATGCCAACCCGAGCTCCCCCAGCGCGGTGACGAGCGCAGTGTAGGTGGCTTCCAGGTCGCTTTCGACGATGTCGTGAAGTGCGTTGCCGGGCGAGACCCGGAAGCCCACCCGGTCGCCGCCGATCCTATCGGCCACCGCCTGCGCGATCTCGATCCCGAACCTGGCCCGGTTGGCGGGGGTGCCTCCCCAGCGATCGATTCGCTGGTTGGCGTTGCTGGAGAGGAATTGATGAATCAGGTAGCCGTTCGCGCCGTGCAGCTCCACCCCGTCGAAGCCGGCCTCGACAGCACTCTCCGCCGCGTCTGCGAAGTCCCGGATGGTCGCCTGGATGCCATCTTCATCAAGCGGGGTCGGCTCTGAGAAGGGTTTCGGCCCGGAGTGCGTGTAGATCTGGCCCTCGGCCGTCACCGCGGAGGCGCCCACGGGCAGCAGCCCGTCAGGCAGCAGGGCAGGGTCGGCGACGCGGCCGACGTGCATCAGTTGGGCGAAGATGTGCCCGCCCCGTGCATGCACTGCGGCGGTGACCTTGCGCCACGCCTCCACCTGGGCGTCGGTATGGAGGCCGGGGGTGTCTGGATACCCCTGCCCGACAACCGAAGGTTGGGTGCCCTCGGTGACGATGAGGCCGGCGCTCGCGCGCTGGGCGTAGTAGGTGGCCATCAGATCTGTGGCGGTGGCGCCAGGGCCGAAGGCGCGGCTGCGGGTCATGGGAGCCATCACGATGCGGTTGCGCAGGGTGATCGGACCCAGTGTGTACGGCTGGAACGGAGTGGACATGAGGGTCTCCTGATCTCGGGAGTTGGGCGGGTCAGTGCTGAGCGGGCTTGACGGCGAGGAACCACGCTGCCGACGTGGCGACGTGCATGGTGGCGAGCGCGACCGCCGTGGGAACATCAGCGGCCGCGACGAGCGAGAGTGAACTCACCAGGCCGAGGACCAGGCCGCCCCAGGCCACCACGCGGACCAGGGATGGGCGCCAACGGCTCACCAACCAGACGATCAGTGCGCCGAGCGTGAAGGCGACGAGTGTGGCGGCGAGCACGGCCCAGGCGGAGATCGGATACGGCTGGCCGACGCTGTAGGACGCCCCGGCGAGGGATCCGAGACCGAAGGCTGCGAGGTTGAGGGCGAGCGCGCCGAGGGCGAAGAGCAACGCCCGACGGGGGCGCAGGACGGTTTTAGGGGTGACGGGGCGGGTGGCGGTCGATGTGGCGGACATGCGTGACTCACTCCATGGTTGACTATCCGGACATTTTCGAGATTAACACAATGATTGACTGTGTCAACCATCGACCTGATCGCGTATCATGGCGGGATGAGTGCACAGGAGTTGCCCTTCGACGAGACGCGCGGGCTGGCGCAGCTGATCGTGCGCGTTTCCGAAGAGCTCAAGCTCGACTTCGCCGAGGCGGCGGAGGCGGCTGGATTGCCTGCCCACCTCGCGCGGGCGATCGTCGCACTCTCGGACCCTGCGCCCATGAGGGACCTCGCTGATCACCTCGCGTGCGACCGGTCCTACATCACCACCATCGCGGACCAGTTGGAGGAGCGGGGACTCGTCGAGCGAGCAGCCGGGGCCGATCGTCGCGTCAAGCTGCTGCAGCTCACCCCTGACGGGCTCGAGGTGCGGCACCGGCTCTCTGTCGAGGTGGCCGCACGCTCCCGGGTCATGAAGCGGTTGACGCCTCAACAGCGCGGATCGCTCGGCGCAATCCTCGAGGAACTCCTGGCCGACGACTGACTGTGGGCCCTAGGGGCCAACGGGTCAGCGCTTTGGGAAGGCCGTCGACTCGCGGACCACCAGTTGCGTCGCCAACTGGATGTGGTGGGAGTCCGGCTGTTCGCCCTTCGTCAGCTGCAGAAGGGTCCGCAGCGCCACGCGCCCTATGTCGGCGATGGGCTGGTGCACCGTCGTCAGGGGAGGGGCGGCCGAGACGGCGGCGTAGGTGTCGTCGAACCCCACCACCGACAGGTCCTCGGGGACCCGCAGTCCCCTCCTGCGAGCCACCTCGAGGACGGCCAGCGCGCTGGCGTCGCAGCCGGCGAAGATCGCGGTGGGTGGCTCGTCCAGGCCGAGCAGCTCCTCGGCCATCTCGGCTCCCGCCTCGTGGGTGAAGCCCCGTTGCACGACGAGCTCCCCGTCCAGCGGCACGCCCGCCGCCTCCAGCGCGTTCCGGTACCCCTGTAGCCGCTCCCGCGACGGAGCGGAGTTGGGCGGGCCGCCGGCGTAGGCGATCCGACGGTGCCCCAGGTCCAGCAGGTGCTGCGTGGCCTGCATCCCGCCGGCGAAGTTGGTGGACCCGATGCTGATGGTGTCGCCGTCGAGGGGGTTGAGGGGGTCCACCACGACGACGCTCAGCCCTGCCTGCCGGAACTGCCTGCGCTGCGCTGCGGTCAGCTCGGAGGTGACGACGATGACGCCGGCGCTCCCGCGCGCGCCCAGGTCCCGCACCCACGCCTCGCTCAGCGGCGCGGTGCGGGCCGACGGGGCGTGCTGGAGCACGTTGACCACGACGTCGATCCCCAGCTCCTCCGCCGAGGCGACGACGGCGTCGAGGACCTGCATGGAGTAGACGTTGATGAGGGTGTCGAACACCAGGTTGACCTGGTTGAGCTGGGAGCCGACGCGGGGGCCGGTGCTCGGGACGTAGCCCAAGCGCTGGATGGCGGCCTCGACGATGGCCCGAGTCTCCGCGGCGATGTTGGGCCGGTGATTCAGCACCTTCGACACCGTCGCCTTCGACACGCCCGCCTCGCGCGCGACAAGGTCCAGCGTCGGACGGCGCGGTGAGCGGGGGCTGCTGCGTTGCTCGGTCACATCCCAAGCCTACACGATCCGAAACTGTTTCTCAGTGCATGCGCGTTGACACGCGGCCAGGTCCCGTCTATCGTCGTATTTGTTCACGAAACGAACAGAAAAAGTTTCCGAGCCGGCGATGCAGCCGGCAGCGAAAGGACTCAGCAATGAAGCGACACAACAGACGCCGGTTCGCCGCAGTGGCAGCCGCCTCCCTTCTCTCCCTCGGGCTCGTCGCCTGCGGCGGCGGCACGCAGCCGGGCACCAACCCGTCGGCCAACGCCGACGCCGGGGCCAGCGCGTGGGCGCTCACCGGAGGCAGCGAGGCCGCCTTCCGCGCCGCGTTCGAGAAGTGGAACACGGAGAACCCGGACCGGCAGATCGCCACCGAGTGGTTCGCCAACGACGCCTACAAGGAGAAGATCCGCACCGCCGTCGGCTCGGGCAACGCTCCCACCCTCATCTACTCGTGGGGCGGCGGCACGCTCGCCGACTACGCCGCGAGCGGGCACGTCGTCGACCTCACCGGGTCCGTCGACGACCTCCTCGAGCGCGTGATCCCGTCCGTGGCCCAGAACGGCCAGGTCGACGGCAAGACCTACGCGGTGCCCAACACCCAGAGCCAGCCCGTGGTCCTGTACTACAACGCGGCCGTGCTGGAGGAGGCCGGCGTCGAGGTGCCCACCACCTACGACGAGCTCCTGGCCGTCTCCGAGACGCTCGAGGCGCAGGGCGTCATCCCGTTCGCCCTGGCCGGGCAGAGCCGCTGGCCGATGCTGATGTGGATCCAGTACCTCACCGACCGCATCGGCGGCCCCGAGGTGTTCCAGGCCATCCTCGACGGCGAGCCCGACGCATGGAAGGACCCCGCGATCATCGAGGCCACCACCAGGATCCAGGAGATGGTCGACGCGGGCGTCTTCGGTGACACCTTCGGCTCCGTCGTCGCCGACGCCTCTGCCGACGTCGCCCTCGTCCACACCGGCAAGGCCGCGATGCTCCTGCAGGGCAGCTGGGTCTACCCGACGTTCCTCAGCGACGCCCCGGATCTGGTGGCCGCCGGAGACCTGGGCTACACCACCTTCCCGGCCATCGACGGCGGCGCGGGTGACCCGGCCAACATCGTCGGAAACGCCTCCAACTTCTGGTCCGTCTCGGCCAGCGCCACGGAGGAGGAGCAGCAGATCGCCAAGGACTTCATCGCCTCCGAGGTGCTGTCCGACGACGCCGTCGAGGAGCTCCTCGCCATCGGCACCGTCCCGCCGATCACCGGTCTGGAGGATCAGATCGCCGAGACCGACAACGCCGAGTACCTGTCCTTCGTCTACGGCATGGTGCGCGACGCGCCCCACTTCCAGCTGTCGTGGGACCAGGCCCTTCCGGCCGCGGCCGCGCAGGAGCTGCTCAACAACCTGAGCCAGGTGTTCCTCGGTGAGATCACCCCGGAGCAGTTCTCCGAGAACATGAACGCGACGCTGGGATGAGTGCCAACCACGCCGTGGTCGGTCGGGCGGTGACGCCCGACCGGCCCCGCCGGGGCCTCCGCGCCTCCGGCCCCACGCTGTGGATGGCGGCGCCCGCCCTGGCGTTCTTCGTCGCCTTCGCGATCGTCCCGCTGCTGGGCGTGGTGGTGCTCTCGTTCATGGCGTGGGACGGCCTCGCCGACCCGGTCTGGGCCGGGCTGGACAACTGGACCCGGACGCTGGCGGACCCCATCACCTGGAACGCGGCCCGGCTGACGGCCATCGTGACGATCGTCTCGTGGCTGTTCCAGGCCCCCGTCTCGCTGCTGCTGGGCGTGTTCATGGCCGGACAGCAGCGCTACCGCGCGGTGCTCTCGGTCCTGTTCTTCCTGCCGCTGCTGTTCTCCTCGGCCGCCGTCGGCATCGCGTTCAAGGCGCTGCTGGACCCCAACTTCGGGCTCGGCTCCTCCCTGGACATCCATCTGCTGGCGCAGGACTGGCTGGGCGACCCGGACCTGGCGCTGTGGGTGGTGCTGTTCGTCATCGGCTGGTGCTTCGTGCCGTTCCACTCCCTGCTCTACCAGGCGGGCGTCCGGCAGATCCCGCAGAGCATGTACGAGGCGGCCCTCATCGACGGCGCCGGCCGCGTGCAGCAGTTCTTCTCCATCACGCTGCCGCAGCTCAAGCACACCATCATCACGTCCTCGACCCTGATGATCGTCGGCTCGCTGACCTACTTCGACCTCATCTTCGTGCTCACCGGCGGCGGCCCCGGCAACGCCACCCGGATCCTGCCCCTGGACATGTACCTGACCGGCTTCCGCAGCTACGACATGGGCCGCGCCAGCGTCATCGGCGTGATCCTCGTGGCGCTCGGGCTGGCGGTCTCGCTCGGACTCAACCGGTTGTCGGGTGGAAACCAGGGCAGCCAGATGGAAGGTGCATGATGCGCTCCCGCCCCAACCTCCTCGGTGGCCTCGGCGGCTGGCTGTGGCTGGCCGTCACCATCCTGCCCATCTACTACATCGTGGTGACCAGCCTGCGCCCGCAGTCCGACTACTACAGCGAGAACCCCCTGTCGCTGCCCAGCA
Source organism: Tessaracoccus yangjingae (assembly GCF_055326235.1). Classification (NCBI taxonomy): domain Bacteria; kingdom Bacillati; phylum Actinomycetota; class Actinomycetes; order Propionibacteriales; family Propionibacteriaceae; genus Tessaracoccus; species Tessaracoccus yangjingae. Next base: position 7,462 of record NZ_JBUZNN010000001.1, read on the forward strand.
ACCCCACGCTCGACGCCTACGCGCAGGTGCTGGCCAACGACTTCCTGCGCTACTTCGCCAACTCCGTCATCGTGACCGTGGCGAGCGTCGCGGTGGTGCTGGCGGTCTCGCTGCTGGCGGCCTACGTGGTGGTCCGCTCCACCCGCCCGGCCGCGCAGAGGCTGTTCCGTGCGTTCCTGCTGGGCATCGCCATCCCCATCCAGGCGACGATCATCCCCGTCTACTACCTCATCGTCCAGATCGGGCTGTACGACACCCTGCTCGCCCTGATCCTGCCCTCGATCGCCTTCGCGATCCCGATCACGGTGCTCATCCTGTCCAACTTCCTCCGCGACGTGCCCGCCGAGCTGTTCGAGGCCATGCGCGTCGACGGCGCGGGCGAGTGGAAGACGCTCTGGCACCTGGCGCTGCCGCTGACCAGGCCGGCCATCGTCACCGTCGCCGTCTACAACGCCCTCAACGTGTGGAACGGGTTCCTCTTCCCGCTCATCCTCACCCAGAGCGCCGAGACGCGCGTGCTGCCGCTGTCGCTGTGGTCATTCCAGGGTGAGTTCTCCGTCAACATCCCGGCGGTGCTGGCCGCCGTCGTCCTCTCCGTCCTCCCCATCCTGGCCGCCTACATCGTGGGCCGCCGCCAGCTGGTCTCCGGCCTCACCGCCGGGTTCGGCAAGTAAGAAAGGTCCGTCCATGATCACCACCTACCACGTGTCCCCGCACGGGTCCGACGCCGCGGCGGGCACGCAGGAGGCACCCTTCCGCACCATCAACCGCGCGGCCGCCGTCGCCATGCCCGGCGACACCGTCGTCGTGCACGAGGGCGTCTACCGCGAGTGGGTCAAGCCCCGCCGCGGCGGACTCAGCGACACCAGGCGCATCACCTATGAGGCCGCCCCCGGCGAGCACGTGGTGATCACGGGGGCGGAGCGGGTCACCACCTGGGAGCAGGTCGACGCGACGGTCTGGAGGGCCGTGGTCGACAACTCGCTGTTCGGCGACTTCAACCCCTACGCGGAGACCGTCGACGGCGACTGGATCGTGTACCCCAAGGGAGCGCCCCGCAAGCACCTCGGCGACGTGTACCTCGACGGTCGCTCGTTCTACGAGGTGAGCACGCTGGCAGAGGTGGCGGACCCGCAGGTGCGCGCCACGATGATCGACGACTGGACCGGCGCCACCGACGCCGTGCGGGACCAGGATCAGACCCGCTACGTCTGGTACGCCGAGGTCGGCGAGGACGCCACCACCATCTGGGCCAACTTCCAGGGCGCCGACCCCAACGCGGAGCTGGTGGAGATCAACGTGCGCCGGTCGGTGTTCTTCCCCGATCGGCACCATCTCGACTGGATCACGGTGCGCGGGTTCGAGCTGGCCCAGGCGGCCTGCCCGTGGACGCCGCCGACGGCGGACCAGCCGGGGCTGATCGGCCCGAACTGGGCGAAGGGCTGGATCATCGAGGACAACCTGATCCACGACGCCAAGTGCTCAGCCATCTCGCTGGGCAAGGAGGCCTCTACCGGCCACAACTACGCCACCGAACGCGGTGACAAGCCCGGATACCAGTACCAGCTGGAGTCCGTCTTCTCCGCCCGCCAGATCGGCTGGGACAAGGAACACGTCGGATCCCACATCGTGCGGCGCAACACCATCCGCGACTGCGGGCAGAACGGCGTCGTCGGCCACCTCGGCTGCGTGTTCTCCACCATCGAGGACAACCACATCTACAACATCGCCATCAAGCGCGAGTTCTACGGCTACGAGATCGGCGGCATCAAGCTCCACGCAGCGATCGACGTGGTCATCCGCCACAACCGCATCCACGACTGCTCGCTCGGCACCTGGCTGGACTGGCAGACCCAGGGCACCCGGATCACGCGCAACCTGTTCTACAACAACAACCGCGACATCTTCATCGAGGTCAGCCACGGCCCCTACCTCGCCGACCACAACGTGTTCGGCTCGCCGGCGTCGGTGGAGCTGTTCAGCCAGGGCGGGGCGTTCGTGAACAACCTGGTCGCCGGCACGGTGTCGCTGGAGCCGGTGATCGACCGCCCGACGCCGTACCACGTGCCGCACAGCACGCAGGTGGCCGGATACGCGGCCATCATGGGCGGCGACGACCGCTGGATCGGCAACGTCTTCCTCGGCGGCGACCCCTCGGTGGCGTACGGCCCGACGGCGCGCGCGGGCCAGGTGGTGGGCCACGGGACGGCCGGCTATGACGGGCATCCCGCGTCGTTCGAGGCCTACATGGCCCAGCTCGACGACCCGAGCCGCGGGGACCACGAGCGGTTCGCAGGCGTCAGGCAGGCCGTGTACCTGAGCCGCAACGTCTACCTCGCCGGCGCCGCGGCGTTCGAGGGGGAGAGCGACGCCCGCGTGCTCGACGGGGTTGCGAGGGTGGCGGTCGTCGAGGAGGCCGACGGCGTGTACCTCGAGACCGAGTTGCCCGCCGGGTTCGAGGCGGACGTCGTGGGTCTCATCTCGGGACGGGACCTCGGCCGGGTCCGGTTCGTCGACGCGGAGTTCGAGGAGCGCGACGGCACCCCGGCGAGGCTCGACGCGGACCTCGTCGGTGGGCTCAAGGAGGAGGGCGGCTCGTACGCGGCCGGCCCCGTCGTGGGTCTCGGGGAGGGAACCTCGCGCACCCGGGTGTGGTGAAGTTGCGGCCCTCCGGTGGGTCCGGCGGCCTTGCGCCGCAGGGCCCACCGGCCTCGCGGAGTGCCGCGAGGCAGTGACCCAGCGGGCCCGACCCGAGTGGGCGGCACTGGGTGCGGATGACGCGTCACTTGGAAGTCCCAGTGGGAGAGAATTTTCTGGGGCCCCGAGGCTGCCGCATCACACCTTGTCAGCGCAGTGTCCAGGTGTGAGGCGGGACCGTTACCGGACAAGTGTCTCGACATCGTGAAATTGACTTTTCACTTTTCAAGGCGCAGTTTTGAATACGTACCCCGCCAATGGCCGCCGATCGGGAGGCCTCACGGGCGTACCCGGCACCTCGGCGTCCCTGACGTTTGGAGGCCTCGTGCCGACAAGACGAAACCACCCCAATGACTGGCGCCCAGCGCCCACCAACCTCTCCGACCTGAACATCGAGAACGAGCTGTCGGAGTCCGGCCCCGTCGAGGAGCGCCGGGAGGCCACCCGCAACCGGCACTCGCCGGCGGTGCTCGCGCTGACGATCCTCGCCACCATCGGCGTCGTCGCCTACACCGTCTTCCTGCTGCAGATCGACAACCGCGGAGACCTGCTCCCGTGGCTGCTCGTCATCGGCGCGGAGCTGATCCTGGTGTTCCTCGGGCTGATGAGCATGTGGACGATGCTGGCCGGCTACAACAAGCAGCCCCCCTACGCCTTCCACGAGGCGCAGCGCCGCCTGTACAACCCGCGCCTGAACGACGAGCTCGGCATCGCCGACGACGCCACCGCGTGGCCGATGTTCATCAACCGCCGCCAGGTGGACGTGGACGTGTTCATCACCGTGTTCGGCGAGGACCTCCACGTGATCCGCCAGACGGTCACCGCGGCGCTGGCCATGCACGGCCGCCACGAGACCTACGTGCTCGACGACGGCGACTCCGACGAGGTCCGCGACCTCGCCGCCGAGCTCGGGGCCGGCTACATCCGCCGCCTCGGCAGCTCCGGCGCGAAGGCCGGCAACGTCAATCACGCGCTGTCCATCACCCACGGCGAGTACTTCCTCATCCTCGACGCCGACTTCGTGGCCAAGCCCGAGATGCTCGAGGAGACGCTGCCCGCCATGGCCGACGACACCGTCGCCTTCGTGCAGACCCCGCAGGTCTACGGCAACCTCCACACCACCATCGCGCGTGGCGCGGCGTACATGCAGTCCATGTTCTACCGCTACATCCAGCCGGGCCGAAACGAGTTCAACGCGGCCTTCTGCGTGGGCACCAACGTGCTGTTCCGGCGCAAGGCCGTCAAGGAGATCGGCGGCATGTACACCGGCTCCAAGTCCGAGGACGTGTGGACGTCGCTGCTGCTGCACGAGCGCGGCTGGAAGTCGGTGTTCCTGCCGCAGACGCTCGCCGTCGGCGAGGCCCCGGAGACCGTCGAGGCCTACAGCAAGCAGCAGCTGCGCTGGGCCACCGGCGGGTTCGAGATCCTGCTGACCCACAACCCGTTCTCGCGCCGCCGTCGCCTCACCCTGGACCAGCGGCTGATGTACTTCGTCACCTCGACGCACTACCTGAGCGGCATCGCCACCGGTGTGCTGCTGTTCGTGCCCGCGCTGGAGATCTTCTTCGACCTGCGGCCCATCGCCGTCGCGGTCGGCCCGCTGGAGTGGGCGCTGTACTACTCGGGCTTCTACATCCTGCAGATCCTGCTGTCGGCGCTCATCCTGGGTACGTTCCGCCCCGAGGTGCTGCTGCTGTCGGCGGCGTCGTTCCCGATCTACATCAAGGCGTTCCGCAACGCGCTCTACGGCATCGACGTCAAGTGGTCGGTCACCGGCACCACGGGCGGACGCGCGTCGGCGTTCAACTTCATCATGCCGCAGGTGCTCACCTTCGTCTTCCTGGTCGTCACCTCGGCCGTGGGCATCTGGCGCGACCTGCTGATGTCCACGCTGAACGTCGCGACCTTCTGGTCCGTGGTCAACACCTTCGTGCTCGGTCTCTTCGTCTGGACCGCGTGGCGCGAGGACCGTCTGCGCGCCCGGCCCCAGGCCTCGCGCGCGCTCCACCCGGCCGCCCCCCGCGAGGCGGCGCAGCCCGCCCTCACCCCCGTTCTCGACCGCGACGCCCTCGTCGCGGCCCACGCCCACACCAAGGAGGCAGTCTCATGACCTGGCTGACCAGACTCAAGATGCTCGGCGGCGTGCTCGCCGTCCTCGCCCTCGCCTTCGCGCTGACCCTGCTCTTCAACCAGCGGATGACGCAGGCCCACAGCCTGTCCGCCTCCGTCACGGCCCCCACGTTCGACGTGGGCTCGGGCTACGGCGGCATCGTCACCGAGCAGCTCGTCAAGGACGGGGACGCCGTGTCCGCCGGAGACGTGCTGTTCGTGGTGAGCAGCAGCTCCCTGCAGCAGGCCGTGAGCCAGGGCTCGGCCCCCGGCTCGACCGTGGCCTACAACCTGGACCTGGAGACCGGCACCATCACCTACACCGCCGTCAGCGACGGATACGTGGTGGATCTCGCCGCGACCCACGGCTCATACATCCCCGACGGCGCCGTCCTGGCCCGCGTGGTCAGCGAGGAGCGCGCCGTCGAGGGCTACTACAAGCTCAGCCCCGTCGACTACGGGCGGGTGGAGGACGGCGCGTCCGCCACCATCGTGCTGCCCAACCTGCAGAAGCTCGACGCCACCGTCGAGAGCGTCCAGGTGGAGACCGAAGACGGGGAGGCCGTGGCCGTCATCCGGATGACCAGCGACACCCTCGTCGACCCCTCGCTCGCCTCCCTCACCCGCGACGGCACCCCCGTCACGGCCCAGGTGCACCTGCGCGACGACGGCATCCTGGCTGGGCCCACCGCCGCCGCCCTGGCGTTCCTCACCAAGATCGGCCTGCGCTGATGAGGGGCGCACGCGCCCTGGCCGCGGGGGTCGCGGCCACGCTGCTCCTGGCCGCCTGCACCGGCCCGCCGTCGGACGAGGGTTCCGTCGCCGCCGGTGAGGGCGTCGCCTGGGCGCCCGAGGGTATGGCGGAGACGATCGCGGGCATCGGCACCGTGCCGAGCAAGGACCTGAAGGCCGTCCGCCTGGCCGACGGTGTCATCCCGCCCACCAACCGCTGGTTCTCCGGGCTGGTGTTCGGCGACGCCCCGCAGCCGGTCTACCCGCTGCCCCTGTCGTTCGCGCTCACCGACGACGGGCTGACCTTCGGCCTGCCCGCGGTGACCACCACCGAGAAGACCATCATGGGCACCAACGCGCCCGTGGTGCAGGTGTCGCTGGGCGAGCGGCCGACGTGGCAGGTGGTCGCCTACGACGACCTGTCCGTCACCGCCGAGGCCTCGGCCGGCGGGTCGCCGCTGGGCCGGGTCACCATCGTGCAGGGGTCGCCCTACGTCACCTACACGGCGATCCGGGACCACGAGCTCAGCACGCAGGCGCCCTTCGAAGCCGCCGGCGAGCACGCCGAGCTGACCGTCGGCGACGACCAGTACGTGGCCGTGGCCGACGGCGGGTCCATCGACGGGGCGAGCGTGACTCTCCCCGAGGGCGCCTCCGTCACATGGGGCGCGGTGCCCGAGGGCGGCGACGCCGCCCGCATCGCGGAGCTGGCCGGACCGGTCACGGCCACGGGCGTGTCCTACGAGGTGGACGGCTCGGTGCGCACCACGCTGAGCTACGAGACCGACGAGCCCACCGCCGTGGCGCGGATGCCGCACCAGAGCGACGACTCCGCCACCTGCGACCTCGGCACGTACTCCAGCAGCTTCGGCACCATGCAGGCGTGCGAGGGCAACGAGATCTCGTGGGAGACCACCGCCTACGAGGCGCGCGGGGAGCTGGACCTGTCCGACCTCTCGGGGGAGGAGTCCGACGAGCTGCGGGCCGCCCTGACCGCAGACCTGGCCGCGGCGAAGGACTACCCGGCCGACACCTACTTCGGCGGCAAGGCCCTCTACCGCGACGCTCAGCTCTACTCGATCGCCCGACAGCTGGGTGCCGAGGAGGAGGCGACGGCGGTGCGCGAGCGCGTCCGCGAGACCCTCGTCCGCTGGGCCAACCCGGAGGGCTGCACGACGGAGGCCGCGTTCTGCTTCGGCTACGACGAGGTCAACCGCGGGATCGTGGGGCTCACGCCGTCGTTCGGGTCGGACGAGTTCAACGACCACCACTTCCACTACGGCTACTTCCTGTACGCCGCCGGGGTGCTGGGCGCCGACGACCCGGAGCTGGTGGAGGAGATCCGCCCCGTGATGGACCTGCTGGCCGCCGACATTGCGTCGTCGCCGGCCAACGAGTACTTCCCGGGCCGCCGGACGTTCGACGTGTACGCGTCCCACTCGTGGGCCTCGGGCACCTCGCCGTTCGCCGACGGGAACAACCAGGAGTCGTCGTCGGAGGCGGTGCTCGCCTGGGCGGGGCTGTCGCTGTGGGCGAAGGCGTCCGGGCAGGCGGACCTGGAGCGTGAGGCCACCTGGCTGCACGCGCTCGAGGCGCAGGCCGCGCGGGCGTACTGGACTGATTTCGACGAGTCGGATCCGGTCTACGACGGTTACGACCACACCGTGATCCCGCTGAACTTCGGAGGCAAGCGCGACTACGCCACCTGGTTCTCGCCCGAGCCTGCCGCCATGCTGGCCATCCTGCTCATCCCGGTGAGCCCTTCGTCGGACCACCTTGCGGGAGATCCCGAGCGGATCGCGCGCAACGTCGCCGAGGCCACGTCGACGGCGGGCTTCAACCAGACCTACGGCGACTACCTGCTCATGTACTCCGCCCTGGCGGGCGAGGAGGAGAGGGTCGCGGCGTTGGAGGAGGCGCGGGCGCTGGACGCCGTCGACGACGGCAACACCCGCACCTACCTCCTGGCCTGGCTGATGGCGCTGCGGAGCTGAGGCCGGCTCAGGCCACCGCGACGACGAACTGGGCGTAGCGGGTCAGCGGGGGAGTGCCGTCGTCGGTCACGGCGAGGACGACGACCACCCGCTGGCCCGGCTCGGCCGTGGCCGGGACGGTGAGGGTGGCCTCGAAGCCGTCCGGCCGGAGGACGGGCGCGTCGACGACGCTGCCGGCCTCGGCGTAGACGCTCCAGGAGGGGCTGAGGGTGTCGCCGTCGGGGTCTGTTGCTGTCGCGGCGAGCCGCACGGCCTGGCCCGGCGAGGCGCTGAGGTCCGGGGTGTCGGCCGTGACGACCGGCGCGTGGTTGGCGCCGTCGAAGGCCGGGGTCACGCCCCAGTCGGCGCGGGCCGCGAAGTCGTTCTGGATCTCGGGGATCCAGCGCAGGATCGTGTACAGGCGCTGCGCCTGCCCCGTGTGCGGATTGTGGTCCTCACCCGCGGTCAGCACGTGCGGTGTGTCGGTGGCCACCATGCGGCCCGCCCATCCGCCCAGCGTCGGGTCCTCGAGGAAGCGCAGGCCGGTGGGGATCAGGCACATGAACGCAGGCGTGTCGCCCTCGCCGGTGAAGTCCAGCCGCTCGAAGCCGCCGATGAGGTCGAACATCCGGAACGCCGACGGGTCCTTGGCCTGCCCCGGCTGCCAGCCGGGGTTGTCGCCCTCACCCTCGAACCAGGTGCCGTCCCCGATGAGCCCGTAGTTGGCCAGCACTGGGCCGTGTCCGTACTTGATGTTGTTGGCCCAGAATCCGCCCTTGAAGTAGGGCAGGACCTCGGGAGCGGCGTGGAGGCGCGAGAACGAGGTGTAGCCGGCGAAGGCCCCGTCGAAGTCCAGCATGGCGACCTCGGGCCAGGCGCCGGCGATGTAGTCGGCGTACGCGGTGTCCTGCTGGCCGATGCTGAGGATCACCGCCTTGCGCGACACCGCCTCCTTGATCCCGGCCCACTCCGGCGAGCCGGCGTGCTCGAGCTCGATGCTCAGCAGCGCCCGGGCGACGGTGTTCGTCCCGCCCCAGATCTGCAGGTAGAGCGGACGCGGGTCGTCGTCGAGCAGGGCCGCCTTGATCAGGTCGGAGCCCTCGGTGTCGGCGTGGAAGTCGCTCTCGAAGGCCACGTTGCCGACGGCGACGGTGGCCCACAGCTCGGCGGGCGACGGGTACCGCGCATCGTGCTGGAGGAGGTTGGGGTAGATGCGGCTGTAGTCGTCGAGGATGATCCGCTCCATCCAGCCCATCGGCTCCCAGCGCCACGTCAGCGCGTCGTCGGAGCGGGCCTCGCTGCCCGCGGTCTCGCCCATGTAGCCGGTGATCAGGCCGGCCTCCCGCGCCTCGCGGAGCGTGTGGACGCCGTCGCCCTGCCAGTGGTGCACCGACGAGTTGTAGATCAGCCCGATGAGGTCGAGCTCGTTGGCGTAGTGGAGCAGGCGGAGGAACGAGTTGATGTCGTCGGCCTCGCTGTCGGTGGTGACGATGGTCCTCGGCAGCGAGGCCCGGCCCGGCGACGCGGGGGCGGTGAGGGGAGTGTGCGTGGTCACGGCGTCAGAATATCACTGCATGGCCGAATATCTATGCCCGACAGCTGTCGGTCACAGGCCGTCGAGGAACGACAGCATCGCCGCGACCGTCGTGCCCTGCGCCGCCTCCCGCGACACCTCCGGGGTGCCGTCCCCGGCCTGCGGGCCGTAATCGCCGAAGAAGGCGTGCACGCCGCCGTCGATGACGACGAACGTCGCGTCGCCGGGGAGCGTCGCGCGGCTGGCCTCCACGTCGTCCGGCGTGGTGAGCATGTCGTTGCTCCCGGAGATGCTGAGCACCGGCAGGTCGGATGCGGACAGATCCCCGAGCGGGTAGGAGGCCAGCAGGATCAGCCCGGCCTCACCGCCAGAGTCGGCCTGGCTGGACGCCACCACCCCGCCGAGCGAGTGCCCGGACATCACCCACTGCGTGACGTCGGGGAACGCCTGCGAGGCCCCGGCCGCGACGCCCGGCGCCAGGAATGCGATGCCCAGCGGCGGCTTGGCGATGTAGACCGGATGCCCGGCCTCCGCCAGGGGCGCCAGGAGGGGGATGTAGGCGCGGGGGTCGACGAGCGCGCCAGGGATGAACGCCACGCCCGTGTCGTCCGCGCCGGCCGTGGGCGCGAGCCGGATCGCGCCTGCGTCGGACGTGACCACGACGCCGGGTGGGGCCTCGATGCTTGCCGGGTCCGCCACCTGGACGCGGTAGGGCGCCAACCAGAGCGTGGCGGCGGCGAGCCCGACGCCGAGTGCGGCGTACAGCCACCGTCGGATCGTTCTGGCCGTGCCCGGCCTCGGCTTCCGGCCCACGGCCGCCCACACGATCAGACCCGCACCGGCCACGACGGCGACGATGAGCCAGGCCAGATACGCCCAGTGCCCCGCGACGACGGCGTCGCCCGACTTCAGCACGCCCGCCAGCACGGCCAGCAGCAGCGCCGCACCCGGCACGATTCGAGTCCACACCACGGGCCAACGGTAGCCGCGGACAGGGTTGGCGGGCGGGGCCGGGCGCACGAAACGCCGTCGGAAGCGGCTGCCGATGACGTATGGGGCCACGAGGGCGGATTCCGACGGCGTGTCGTGCCCAGGGAGGAGGCGGGGGAGGGGAGGGCGTCGGGCGTTTTGGATACCCCCTGGGGTATGACATACTAGCCGAGTGAGCACCTCAGGACCCGACCTCGCGCCCCGCACCCAGCCCATCCTGGGCGCCGTGACGGTCCCGGCCGGCGGGCCCGCCTACTGGCGGGCCGCCTGGTCCGCCCGGCACACCGCCACCGCGGCGGTGAGCGCGATCGTGCTCCTTGCCGTGCTCGTCTCCGCCCGCCAGAACGCGCTCGGCGGCGGCCTGCCCCACGGCCTGGACACCACGGTCCTGGCATTGGCCGCCCTGGTCGGCGCTGTCACCCTCGCCACCTACGTGCCGCCGGCCGGCGTGCCGGCCCGGGAGCACCTCGCCGGGGGGTCGTGCGGGGTCATCCCGCTGGCCGCCACCGTCGTCGCCCCTGTCATGCTCGCCCAGGCCCCGGCCACGCTGCTACCGCTCGTGGCCCTCGTCGCCTGCTACGGCGTGGCGGCGGGCAAGCGCATCACCGATCACGCCTCCTGCTGACCCGCCTTGCCGATATCCCTCCCGAAAGGAACCGACACATGTCCACTCTTGAACTGACCGCCGAGAACTTCGAATCGACCGTGACCAGCGAGGGGATCACCTTCGTGGACTTCTGGGCCGACTGGTGCATGCCCTGCCGCGCCTTCGCCCCCGTCTTCGAGAAGGCTGCCGACGCCCACCCGGACGTCCGCTTCGGCAAGGTCGACACCGAGGCCGAGCGCGCCCTCGCCGGCGCGGCAGAGATCTCCGCCATCCCCACGCTGATGGCCTTCCGCGACGGCGTGCTGGTCTTCCGCCAGTCGGGCGCCCTGCCCGCGAAGGCGCTCGAGGAGGTCATCGAAGCCATCGAGGCCCTCGACATGGACGACGTCCGCCGCCAGATCGACGAGGCCGACGCCCAGGCCGTCTGACCACGACGAGACCGCCCGGTCCGCGAGTGCGGCCGGGCGGTCTCGCTGCGTCCACGGCCGGCGGGGCGGGGCGTCCGCGGGCCTCAGGCCAGGGGGCCGAGCAGGAACTGGCTCAGCCGCTGGTTCGGCAGTGCCGCGTCTCCGTGCTGGGTTCCGAAGGCGCTGGTGGCATCGCTCCCGCACAGGGGGATGATCCGCTCCGGTCCGCCGGGGTGCTGCGGGATCCAGTCGGTGACGTCGTAGACGAACCCGTTGACAGCCACCCAGCACGAGTCCGCGGTGGCATGCTCGGCCACCATGTCCATGGTGTAGCCCTCCTCGGGCACGTAGGTGTTGGTGGCGGGCGGGGTGCCGATCCGCGACGGCGAGGCGCTGGGCTCCGTCGACGGGGTGGCCTCGGCCGTGGTGCTGGGTGAGGCCGGCGCGGACGAGGATGCAGACGGCGGGGCCGAGGCGCTGGGGGTGGGCGAGCCTTCGGGCGTGGAGCCGACCCCGCCCCAGACGGCTGTGGCGCCGGAGTGCCCCACCAGCACCGTCAGTGCGATGATCGCGGCCGACAACCCGGCCGCGACCCACCCCGCGACATCGCGGGCCGTGGACGGCTCGTCGTCCTCCTCGCCGCGCACCCACCACAGCCACCCTCCCGCGAACACCAGATAGCCGACGGCGCTGAACGCCAGCGTGGTGCCCAGCGTCTGGTGCGTGGCCGGGATGCCGACGCGCTCGGCCAGCTCGTTGCCCGAGAGCATGGCCACCACCGCCGAGCCGGCCCCCACCACGAGCAGCCCCAGGAGCGGCAGCGCGAACCGCGCCCGCCACCTGGGAACCACCGCGAGCGCCATCACGCCCAGCGCCACGAGGGGGAGGAGCACGACGACAGCGTGCACGACGAGCGGGTGGAGAGGCAGCCCCAGCACGGTGTCCAACATGGATCGAGCGTAGTCGCGAGGGTGCCTCCACGAAACAGCACGGGGCGGACGGACGCGGCCTCCTTTGGTCCCGGTTCGCCGACGGTGGACAATGGGCCCATGAAGAGAGCAGCGGACGAGGGCCTGGACGTCCTGGACGACGACGCCACCCCCCGGCGGAAGCAGCGCCGCGGACCGCTGTTCGTCCTCCTGATGGCGTGCGTTGGCGTGCTGGTGCTGGCGCTTGCCGTCGGCGGTTACTACGCCGCGCGGAGCCTGTCGGCGCTCGATTCGATCTCCCGCGAGGAGCAACTCACCCCGCAGGACTACGAGGGCAGGCCGGACGCCGCCGTCCCCGCCCCTGCCACCACGCCCGGCGCCCCCGAGACCGCGGCCCCGATCAACTTCGTGCTCATGGGCAGCGACTCCCGGGGTGACGTGGAGGACGGCCGCAGCGATTCGCTGATGATCGCCCACGTCACGGGCGACCGCCAGGGCGTGTACCTCATCTCCTTCCCCCGCGACATGTGGGTGGACATCCCGGGCCATGGGAAGGGCAAGCTGAACTGGGCCTACGCCTTCGGCGGCCCTCAGCTGACCGTGCGCACCCTCGAGCAGCTGACGGGGGTCCGCATGGACCACACCGTGCTGATCGACTTCGAAGGGTTCATTCAACTCACCGACGCCGTCGGCGGTATCGACGTCTACAACCCCTGGGCCACCGAGCAAAACGCCGGGATGCGCTTCGGGGAGGGCCTGATCCACCTCGAAGGTGAACGGGCGCTGCAGTACGTGCGCGAGCGCTACCAGCTCCCCAACGGGGACCTCGACCGCGCCTACCGCCAGCGCACGGTGGTCAAGGAGATCATCCGCAAGATCATGACGCCCGCCACGCTGGCCAACCCGGTCACCTTCTCCGAGGTGGTGGGCAAGCTCGCGGACACGGTGAGCGTCGACGAGGCGATGACCAACCAGTTCGTCACCGAGCTGGCGCTCTCGATGCGGCTGACGGGAACCGGGTCCATCGGCATGCTGCAGGCGCCGGACAAGGGCACGGGGATGGTGGGCAGCCAGTCGGTGGTGGTGGTGGACACCGAGGGCCTGGCCGAGTTGTCGCGCGCGCTCGCCGAGGACGGGATGCACGAGTACCACGCGGCGCACCTCGGCGAGGACGGATAGGCACTGCCGCAGTGACGGGCCACAGGATGGTCCGGTGGTGGGCCTTCGCGCTCCTCGTCGCGCTCGCCGCGCCCATCGCCTGGCTGGTGTTCGTGGCCGACGGCTGGACGGTGAACAGGCTGGTTGTGGCCATCTGGAGCCGGGCCGAGGCGCTCGGCGTCAGGGCCACCCCCGAGCAGACCGACGGCGTGCTCAACCTCCTCATGCTGCTCCCGTCGACCCTGCTGGCCAGCCTGTGGCTGCCGCGGGTGCGGTGGTGGGTGTGGACGGCGGCGGGGGCGGCCACCTCGGCGGCGATCGAGACGGTCCAGTACTTCACCGCCCGCGACGCCAACGGCTACGACCTGGCGTTCAACACTCTCGGTGCCGCCGTCGGCGCGCTGGCAGGGGCATGGCTCAATCGGGCCCTCGCCGCTCGGTCAGGTCTCGTCGAGGGCCCTGTCGGTGTACTCGGGGAGGAACCAGGCGGCCACCATGGCCATGCCGAACATGACCCCGAACAGCAGGAAGAGGGTGGAACGGCCGGCGCCGGCCACGATCCACGGGACCAGTAGGGGCGCGAGCATCGCCGCGATCCGGCCGAACGCCGTCGCCGCACCGGCCCCTGAGGCGCGCATCGCCGTCGGGTATACCTCGGGGGTGATGGCGTAGAGCGCGCCCCAGGCGCCGAGGTTGAAGAACGACAGGACGCAGCCGGCGCCGAGCGTGATCGCGTACAGGGCGCTCTCGGAGCCGGGGGCCACCGCGGCCGCGACATCAGGGGCCATCCCGAAGGCGACGGCGCCCACCACCGAGCCGCCGAGGAACGTCACGAGCGTGGGCCGACGGCCCCACACCTCCACCAGCACCGCGGCCAGCGCGTAGCCGGGCAGCTGCGCCAGTGTCATGTAGAGGGTGAACTCGAACGAGCGCACAAGCGTCATGCCGCCCTCGTAGAGGAGGGTGGGCAGCCAGATGAAGGCGCCGTAGTAGGCGAAGTTGATGCCGAACCAGGTGAGCCACAGCGCCACCGTGCGGCGCCTGAAGCGGCTGCTCCAGAGCTCGCGGCGGGTGTCCGTCGCCGCCGGGGCGGGGGCGGAGTCCGGAGCCTTCTGCTCCTCCTCGACCGTGACGCACGCCTCCCGCTCGAAGTCCCGGACGATGGCCTCCGCCTGCGCGTGCCGGCCCTTGCCCTCGAGGAACCGGACGGACTCCGGCAGCCCGAACCGCACGATCAGCGAGTACGCCGCGGGGACGGCGCCGAGCGCCAGCGCCCACCGCCAGCCGTTCTGGTTGGGCACCACGAAGAATCCGACGGTGGCGGCCGCCAGCCAGCCCACCGCCCAGAACGACTCGAGCGCCACGACGACGCGGCCGCGGATCCTGCGTGGCGCGAACTCGCTCACCAGGGTGGAGGCCACGGGCAGTTCGGCTCCTAGCCCGAGGCCGACGATGAACCGGAAGATGATCAGCATCGCCAGCCCGGTGGACAGGGCGGAGAGCCCCGTCGCGATGCCGTAGACCAGCAGCGTGAGCGCGAACACCTGGCGGCGGCCGATCCGGTCCGCCAGCAGCCCTCCGAGGGAGGCGCCGAAGGCCATGCCGACGAACCCCACCGAGCCCAGCAGCGACAGCTCGCCGCCGGTGAGGCCCCATTCCTTCGCCAGCGCGGCCATGATGAACGAGATGAGCCCGATGTCCATGGCGTCGAGGGCCCAGCCGACGCCCGAGCCGAACAGGAGCTTGTTGTGCTTCCGCGTGTAGGGCAGCTCGTCGAGGCGCTGCGAGCGCGTCATGAGACCAGACATGCTGGCAGTCTAGGGAGGCTGAGGGCTCTGCGTGGGTCACCGCCCCCGGGCGCCGTCGCCCGGTCCGCCCGGTGCGGCAGAATGGGCGCCATGCCCTCCCTCACCGGCCTCATCGTGTGCCTGCCCGACGCCCCCGCCGACGACCTCGTCGCCGTGGTCGAGGTGCTGATCGAGGAGGGCTTCTCGACCTTCGCGCTGCCTGCGTCGGCGCCCGCCTACGGCGAGATCGCCGCCATCTTCGGGTCTCGCGCCACGCTGGGCGTGCTGAGGGTCTCGGCTGTGGACCAGCTGGTGGCCGCGTCGGCGGCCGGCGCCCGGTTCGCCCTGTGCGACGTGGCCTCCGCCCGGCTCGCCGAGGCCGCCGCCGCGCTGGACCTGCCCTGCTACCTGGGCGCGATGACCCCGACGGAGGTGCGGGCCGTCCTCGAGACCTCGGCCACCGGGGCCCTGCTGTACCCGGCGGACGTCATCGGACACGCCATGGCGCCGCGCCTCGCCGAGCTGGGGCTGGCGGACCGGGTGGTCCCCCTCGGCGGGCTGGGCGCCTACGCGGCGGGCGAGTGGAACAAGGCTGGCGCGCCCGCGGTGTGCGTGGACTCGGCGCTGCTGGGGGACGCGGTGACGGGAGGGTCGTTGTCGCTGTTGCGGGACCGCTGCGGCTCGTTCCGCACCGTCGAGAAGGCGATGACCGCCGGGTAGTGTCCGTCAGGCCTCGTCGTCCGGCATGGCGCGGGCGGGCCGGATGGGACGTGTGGGCTCGTCCTCCACGACCGCACCACCGAGCATGCCGTCGAGCACCTCGGTCTGGCTGACGCCGTCGGCGTCCGTGGCATTGTCGTCGTCGAGGAACGCGATGCCGCCCGCTTCCTCGGGCAGCAGGCGCGATCCCCTGGTGCTGCGGAACACCAGGAACGCCGTCGCCAGCAGGGCTGAGCCGCCCACCACCACGGACGTCAGGAGGAACCAGGAGACGGGGCCGGTGAGATCCTCCGGCGGCGTGGCGGGGGTGGTCCCGGCGTCGGCGCTGGGCGAGGCCGAGGCGGTGGGAGTGAGGGTCGCGCTCGGCGTGGGTGTCGCGGTGGGGGTGGGGCTGGGCGTGGCCGTGGGCACGACGGTGTGCTCGACGGCGATGCTGACCTGCGCGCTGGCGGGCTTGAGGCCGGAGGTCCCGGCGAAGGACAACGTCAGGGTGAGGGTGCCGGCGGGTTGCGCCTCCGGCACGGCGTAGAGGGCCTCGTAGGCGCCCGACGACGTGGTGACGGTGAACGACTCCTCCACCTCGCCGCCTGCGTCCGAGACGGTGATCCCCGCGTTGCCCACGCCGTCGCCGGACGGGCCGGTCAGGCGGCCCAGGATCCGCACCAGCGATCCGTTGACGGCGGTGGCCGGAGCCTCCGCCGTGAGCGTGAGCGCGGTGGGCTGCGCCGGCTCGTTGTCCTCGTCGGGGGCGGGCTTCGAGGGTGCGGCGGTGTCGGAGCCGCCGTTGTCGTTGCCCCCGCCGTTGTCATCGCCGCCGTCGGTGGGGGGCGGCGTGGAGCCGACGGTGATGGTGGTCTGGGCGCTCGCCGGGTCCGCGCCGCGCGACCCGCCGAACTCGACGGCCACCACGTGCTTGCCCGCCGGCAGGTCTGACGGGATGTCGAACGACATGCTGAACTCGCCGTCGCTGTCGGTCCTGTCCGAGTCCATCTCGCGGCCGTCGAGGGTGGCAACCACGTCCGCGCGCTTGACCGGGTCCCCGTCTGAGGTGAGGCTGCCCGAGATCTGGACCTCACCGCCATCGAAGTCGAAGGCGGCTTTCAGCGTGGAGGGGGCCGCGTGGGCCGGTGCTGCGATCAGCGCCAGGGCTGCCACGAGGGTCGCGGCGAGGGCTGTGCGCACGGAGGTGGGGAGCATCGACGATTCCATTCCTGCATCAGTGGAGCGAAGCGTAGCCCACACTGAGCGGATTCTGAGAGGGGGCAGGCCGAGCGGAGCCGAACCGACGGGTTGCATCTGGGCCGGAAACACGTATTCTGAGACTGGCCTTAAGAATTCTCAAGGTTCTCAGGAAAGAGGTGTGGGATGGCAGGAGCGCGACGCGCCGCCGGATTCGCTGACGACGGCGACGTGGCCGAGGCCCAGGTGGCGTCCGCACGCCGCGGCGTGCCGTCACGTCGGGGGGCCACCGTGCGCCACATCCTCGCCCCCGTGACCCTGCTCGCGGTGGTCGGCCTCGCGGCCGCCGCGACCGTGCTGCCCGGCACGGAGGCGGGGTTGGAGCACACCGATCCGAGCATGGCCGCGTCGAGCCCGTTCGGGGTGTCGCGCAACTTCGCCCGCCCCTCCCTCTCCCCGGCCGCGACCAGCAGCTCCGCGCTCCCGACGGCCAGCGCGTCCCCGTCGGTGTCGGCCTCCCCGTCGGCCAGCGCGTCCCCGTCCGCGGCCCCGAGTGTCACGGCCAGCCCGGCTGCCACGCCGGCCACCACGGTCGCCGCCGAGCCCGCCCCGGCGCCGGTGGACTACACGGCGCTCAGCGCCACGGCCGGCACCCGCTACACCACCGACCCCGTCAACGTGCGCGTCGGCCCCGGCGTCGGCTACGAGGCCCGCACCACTCTGGCCGAGGCCAAGGCGCTCGAGATCACCGAGTGGGCCGTCGACGGCTGGCGCCAGGTGGTCCTGTCCGACAAGTCGGGCTGGATCAAGGAGAGCTTCCTCACTGCGGACAAGCCGGTGGTCGCGTTGGCGAAGACGGCCACCTCGTCCGGGTCCGGCAGCAGCTCGTCGGGCTTCTCGTCGGAGGCCTGCGCGGCGGCGTCCGGCATCGAGTCCGGCCTCACCTCGCGCACCCGGGCGGTGCTGCGGGCGGTCTGCGCCGAGTTCCCGTCGGTCACCAGCTACGGCGGCTACCGGGCCGGCGGCGGTTCGTACCACAGCTCCGGCCAGGCGATCGACGTGATGGTCTCTGGCGAGGCCGGCTGGGAGATCGCCCGCTGGGCCCGCGCCAACGCGTCGTCCCTCGGCATCATCGAGGTGCTCTACTCGCAGCAGATCTGGACCGCGCAGCGCTCCGGCGACGGCTGGCGGGGCATGGAGGACCGCGGCAGCGTCAGCGCCAACCACTACGACCACGTTCACATCAGCGTCGGCTGACCCTGCCTTAGGCTGGGGGCATGATCACTCCGGTTGACGCCACCACCACCGAAGCCTGGACAGACCTCCGCATCCTGCGCGACGCCATCGTGCCGGACCTCCGCGGCTGGTTCGAGGCGGACCCACAACGAGCGCAGGAGCTCACCTTCGACATGGCCGACCTGCGCGTCGACCTGTCCAAGAACCTCATCAACGAGGACGTCGTGGCCGCGCTGGTGCGCCTGGCCGAGGAGATCAACCTCGCGGGCCGCCGCGACGCCATGTTCGACGGGGAGCGCATCAACGTCACCGAGAACCGCTCAGTGCTGCACACCGCCCTGCGTCTGCCCCGCGACGCCGAGCTGGTCGTCGACGGACGCGACTTGGTGGCGGACGTCCACGACGTGCTGGACCGGATGTACGCGTTCGCGGACCAGGTGCGCTCGGGCGAGTGGACCGGCGTCACCGGCAAGCGGATCGAGACGGTGGTCAACATCGGCATCGGCGGCTCGGACCTAGGGCCCGTCATGGTCTACGAGGCGCTGCTGCCCTACAAGCAGGACGGCCTGACCTGCCGGTTCATCTCCAACATCGACCCCAACGACTGCGCCGAGAAAGTCGCGGGCCTTGACCCCACCACCACGCTGTTCATCGTGGCGTCGAAGACGTTCACCACGCTCGAGACCCTCACCAACGCCCGCATGGCGCGCGACTGGTTCCTCGCTCAGCTGGCCGACGCCGGCGTCATCGACGACACCGAGGAGGCCCGCCGCGGCGCCATCGCGAAGCACTTCGTCGCCGTGTCCACCGCGCTGGACAAGGTGGCGGACTTCGGGATCGACCCGGCCAACGCGTTCGGCTTCTGGGACTGGGTGGGCGGCCGCTATTCCGTGGACTCCGCCGTCGGCCTGCCCGTCGCGATCGCCATCGGCCCCGACGGCTTCCGGGACTTCCTCGCCGGCTTCCACGCCGTCGACACGCACTTCCGCACCGAGATCCCCGAGCGCAACGTGCCGCTGCTCATGGGCCTGATGAACGTCTGGTACGTCAACTTCTGGGACGCCCACAGCCACGCGGTGCTGCCCTACGCGCAGTACCTGCACCGCTTCGCGGCGTACCTGCAGCAGCTCACCATGGAGTCCAACGGCAAGTCCGTGCGCTGGGACGGCACGCCCGTCACCACCGACACGGGGGAGATCTTCTGGGGTGAGCCCGGCACCAACGGCCAGCACGCGTTCTACCAGCTGATCCACCAGGGCACCCGCCTCATCCCGGCGGACTTCATCGCGGTCGCCAACCCGGCGCACCCCACCCTCGACGGCGACACGGACGTCCACGGCCTCTTCCTCGCCAACTTCTTCGCGCAGACCGCCGCGCTGGCGTTCGGCAAGACGGCCGACGAGGTGCGCGCGGAGGGCACGGCCGAGGCGATCGTCCCGGCCCGGGTCTTCGCGGGCAACAAGCCCACCACGTCGATCATGGCGCCCGCGCTCACGCCGTCGGTGGTGGGCCAGCTCATCGCGCTGTACGAGCACATCACGTTCGTCCAGGGCATCGTCTGGGGCATCGACTCGTTCGACCAGTGGGGCGTGGAGTTGGGCAAGAAGCTCGCCATGGAGATCGCGCCCGCCGTGCTGGGCGACGCCACGGCGCTGGCCAGCCAGGACCCGTCCACACAGTCGCTGGTGCGCTGGTACCGCGACCATCGCCTCTGACGCGCCGATGGATGGTCGTGGCCGCGGGGGCCGTGCCGCGCTGATCCTCGGCGTGCTGATGATCGTCGGGTTGGTCCCGGTGGCAGCCAGCGGCGCCCGCGTGGCGTGGGCGTCGTCGGGCCGGGTTCACGACGTGGAGACGGTTCCGGCCCGCGATGTGGGCATGGTGCTGGGGGCCAAGGCGGACCGGGGCAGGCCCTCGGCGTTCCTGGCCGCCCGCCTCGACCTGGCGCTGGAGCTCTTCGAGCAGGGCCGGATCAGGGCCATCCTGGTCAGCGGTGACGGCCTGGCCCGCGCCAACCACGAGACCGACGTGATGCGCGACTACCTCGTCGAGCGCGGCGTCCCCGCGGACAAGATCGTGGCGGACCCGGCCGGCTTCGACACCTACGACTCCTGTGTGCGCGCCCGCGACGTCTACGGCGTGCGGGAGCTCACGGTGATCACGCAGGACTACCACCTCGGCAGGGCGATCACGGTCTGCTCGATGGTGGGGGTCGACGCGGTGGGCGTGGGCGACACGTCCATGCGGGGCCGCTTCCCGCTCAACTGGATCAAGGGGGCGGGCCGCGAGTGGGCCGCCAACCTGAAGATGGAGTGGGACGTCGCGTCGCAGCGTGAGCCGCAGGCGGACCCGCCGGATCCGTCGCTGGAGCGCGCCGTCGAGGCGTGAGGCCGGCGCCGGCGTCCGAAGGCCGGGGTGCCGGCCCGCGCGGTGCGCATCTGGCTTAGGATCGACCTGACTTTCAACGATGGAGGAAATGTGACGCTCACCCTCACCGACCTGCCCGCCGACGTCCAGGAGGAGGTCGCCCGCACGCGCGAGGTCGTCGCCACGCTGCACGCCGAGCTGCCGCGCTGGGAGCTCGTGGTCTGGACCGCCGGCAACGTCAGCCAGCGCATCCGCTGCGCGGACCGGATCGGCGAGGAGCTGTTCGTGATCAAGCCCTCGGGCGTCTCCTACGACGACCTGTCCGCGGACACGATGGTGGTGTGCACCCTCGACGGGGTCAAGATCGACGACGGCACCCCTGACACCCTGCAGCCCTCGAGCGACACCGCCGCGCACGCCTACGTCTACCGCAACATGGAGCACATCGGCGGCGTGGTGCACACCCACTCCACCTACGCGACGGCGTGGGCAGCCCGCGGCGAGTCGGTGCCCTGCGTGCTCACCATGATGGCCGACGAGTTCGGCGGCGACATCCCCGTCGGCCCGTTCGCGCTCATCGGTGACGACTCGATCGGCCAGGGCATCGTCGAGACGCTCAAGGACTCCCGCAGCCGCGCCGTGCTGATGCAGAACCACGGCCCGTTCACCATCGGCAAGGACGCGCGCGACGCCGTCAAGGCCGCGGTGATGTGCGAGGAGGTTGCGCGGACGGTGCACATCGCCAAGCAGCTGGGCGAGCTCATCCCCATCCCGCAGGAGAAGATCGACTCGCTGTTCGACCGCTACCAGAACGTCTACGGCCAGCCCAAGGGCTGACCCGCAGGACCGGGGCGGTGGTCACCAGAGGGAGACGCCGCGCCCCATCCCGAAGTAGCGCCAGCCCGCGTCGCTCCAGCGGCGCGGGTTGAGCACGTTGCGGCCGTCGATCACGTTGGCGGCGGCCGGCAGCGACACCAGCTCCGCCGGGTCGAGCTCCACGAACTCCCTCCATTGCGTGAGCACCATCACCACGTGGGCGTCGCGCACGGCCTCTTCGACGGTGTCGCTCACGTTGAGCTCCGGCTGCCGCTCGCGCAGCAGGTCCCCGGCCGCGGGGTCGACGACGGCGAGCTCGGCCCCCCTGGACCACAGCCGGCCGGCGATGTCGAGGGCGGGGGAGTCGCGCAGGTCGTCGGTGTCGGGCTTGAACGTGATGCCGAGCACCGCCACCTTCTTCCCGGCCAGGCGCCCGCCGACGGCCTCCTCCGCCAGGGACACGGCGTGGTCGCGGCGGCGACGGTTGATGGCGTCCACCTCGCGCAGGAACGTGAGGGCCTCGTCGACCCCCAGCTCCCCGGCGCGGGCCATGAACGCCCGGATGTCCTTGGGCAGGCAGCCGCCGCCGAACCCGATGCCGGCCTGGAGGAACTTCTTCCCGATCCGGTCGTCGTAGCCGATGGCCTCGGCCAGCCTGGTCACGTCGCCGCCGGTCGCGTCGCACAGCTCGGCCATGGCGTTGATGAACGAGATCTTGGTGGCCAGGAACGAGTTGGCGGCCACCTTCACCAGCTCCGCCGTCGGGTAGTTCGCCACCACCAGCGGAGTGCCCTCGCCCAGCGGGACGGCGTAGCACTCGTCCAGGATCTCCTTCGCGACGGCGCCGCGTGCCAGGTCGTCCGGGAGCCCGTAGACGAGGCGGTCGGGGTGCAGGGTGTCGGCCACCGCGTAGCCCTCGCGGAGGAACTCGGGGTTCCACGCCAGCAGGAGGTCCTTGCCCGAGGCCGCGAGCGCCTGCTCGATCTCCTGTGCGGTGCCGACGGGGACGGTCGACTTGCCCGCCACCATCACCGGCCGCCCGCCGGGGGCCACCTGCGCGTGCTCGATGATGGTCGCGACGGCGGCCCGCACGTAGGTCATGTCTGCGCCGAGCCGGCCCTTGAGCTGGGGCGTGCCGACCCCGATGAAGTGGATCTCGGCGTCGCGGATTTCTGCGGGGTCGGTGGTGAAGCGGAGCCTGCCCGACTTCACGTGGCGGGCGAGGAGTGCGGGGAAGTCCGGCTCGTGGAAGGAGGGCTTCCCCTGCGCCAGCAGGGCCACCTTCGCCTCGTCGACGTCCAGGCCGACGACGTCGTGGCCGAGCTCCGCCATGCAGGCGGCGTGCACGGCCCCGAGGTAGCCACATCCGATCACAGAGATTCGCATGACCCCTAGGAAACCACTGATCAACCATGTCCTGGCTGCGGCGCACCGGATCGGGCGATCTGACGCCCCTCCACCTGGATATGGACGTCAAGCTATCCAGACCTCCCCTCTCCCCACCGAATTCGGACCCGCCGTGGCGTGGCGGCCCCGGGCAGGCAAAGATGGGGGTGGGGTACAACAACGGAGGTTTACATCGTGGAAAACGTGACCGCGCGCGACATCATCGTCGCTGGCAACACGTCGCTGGGTATCGAGCTCGGCTCGACCCGCATCAAGGCGGTCCTGATCGGGCCGGATCACCAGCCGCTGGCCACCGGCGGCCACGAGTGGAAGTCGAAGCTCGAGGGCGGGTTCTGGACCTACGACGTCGACGCCGTGTGGTCCGGCCTCCAGGCCGCGTACGCGGACCTCGCGGCCGCCGTCGAGGCCACCCATGGGGTGCAGCTGGAGACCGTCGGCTCGATGGGCTTCTCGGCCATGATGCACGGCTACATGGCGTTCGACGAGGCCGGCGCCCTGCTGGTGCCGTTCCGCACGTGGCAGAACACCACCACCGGTGAGTCGGCCCACGCGCTGACCAAGCTGTTCCAGTACAACATCCCGCAGCGCTGGAGCATCGCGCATCTGTATCAGGCGGTGTTGGGTGGTGAGGCGCATGTGGGCCGGATCGACTACCTGACCACGCTGGCCGGCTATGTGCACTGGCGGCTCACCGGCGAGCGGTCCCTGGGCGTCGGCGACGCCAGCGGCATGTTCCCGATCGACACCGCCACGGGCCAGTTCGACCAGGCGATGGTGGCGAAGTTCGACGCGCTGCTCGCGGACCGCGGCTACGGGTGGACGCTGGCCGACATCCTTCCCGCGGTGCTGCCCGCCGGTCAGCAGGCCGGCGCGCTCACTGAGGCGGGGGCGCGGCTGCTCGACCCGTCGGGCCGTCTCCGCGCGGGTGTTCCGTTCGCGCCGGCCGAGGGCGACGCGGGCACGGGCATGGTGGCCACCAACGCGGTGGCGCGCCGCACCGCCAACGTGTCGGCGGGCACGAGCATCTTCGCGATGGTGGTGTTGGAGGGCCCGCTGAAGGCTTTGCACGAGGAGATCGACCTGGTCACCACCCCGGCGGGGGACCTGGTGGCCATGGCGCACTGCAACAACGGCGCCGTGGATCTCCAGGCGTGGGTGGGGCTGTTCGGTGAGGCGGCGGCGGCCCTGGGGGCCCAGGTGGACACCAATGCCCTGTTCCAGACGCTGTATACGGCCGCGCTCGACGGGGACGCCGACGGCGGGGGCATGCTGGCCTACAACTACCTGGCCGGCGAGCACGTCGTCGGGCTCGAAGCCGGCCGCCCGATGTTCGTGCGGACCCCGCACAGCTCGTTCACCCTGGCGAACTTCATGCGCACGCATCTGTACGCGGCGCTGGGCGCGTTGCGGGTGGGTATGGACATCCTGCTCAAGGACGAGGGTGTCGAGCTGGACTCGATGTTCGCTCACGGTGGCCTGTTCAAGACCAAGGGTGTGGCGCAGCGGTTCCTGGCCGCCGCGATGAACACGCCGGTGTCGGTGGGCGAGATCGCGGGGGAGGGCGGCGCCTGGGGCATGGCGCTGCTGGCGTCGTTCCTGCGCTCGGGCGAGCCGTCTCTGGCCGGCTGGCTGGCGTCGTCGGTGTTCGGTGGGGCGGCGATCGACACCGTCGATCCGGTCCGGGCGGACGTGGAGGGCTTCGACCGCTTCATGGACCGCTACCGCGCCGGGCTGCCCATCGAGCGCGCCGCCGTGGACACGCTGCACTGATCACGGGAGCGGCGGAGTGACCTCCGCCGCGTCGTGGGGAAATGCGTTGAGCCGGATCTGGACCTCAAGATCGGCTTGATCGATCAAACCCGCTTCTCCAGGCGTCGAGCCTCGAATCAGGCTCAACCCACCTCCCCGAGACGCGCGTCAGGCTCAACCCACCTCCCCGAGACGCGCGTCAGGCTCAACCCACCTCCCCGAGACGCGCGTCAGGCTCAACGCGCGTCAGGCTCAACGCGCGACGGAGGGAGGAGGAGCGCGCCCGGGTTGGGGTCGCCACGCCGTCGATGCGAGAATGTCGCCCATGCAATCCCTCCCCGCGCTCCTGGACGCCCGGCTGCGTGACCTCACCGGCGTCGACCCCGAAATGCGTCCCGCCACCAAGCCCCAGTTCGGCCACTTCCAGTCCAACGTGGCGCTGCGCCTGGCCAAGCAGGAGGGGCGCCCGCCCCGCGAGGTCGCGGCGGACATCGTCGAGCGACTCGACGTGGAGGACCTGTGCGAGCCGCTGGAGATCGCGGGCCCGGGCTTCATCAACTTCCGCATGCGCTCGGACGTGCTGGCCGCCGCCGCCACCGCGCTGCTGGAGGACCCGCACGGCGGCATCAACCCCGTCGCCTACCCGCAGCGGGTGGTGATCGACTACTCGGCCCCGAACGTGGCCAAGCAGATGCACGTGGGCCACCTCCGCACCACGATCATCGGCGACTGTTTCAACCGGGTCCTCAGCGCGCTCGGCCACACCGTCATTCCCCAGAACCACATCGGAGACTGGGGCACGCAGTTCGGCATGCTCATCGAGCAGGTCCTCGACGAGGGCATCGACGCGGGCGCGCTGACCCTCGACGAGGCTGACGCCCTGTACAAGCGCGCCGCGGCCCGGTTCCGCGAGGACGAGGAGTTCGCCACCAGGGCCCGGGCCCGGGTGACGGTGTTCCAGGGCGGCGACGAGGAGTCGCTGGCCATCTGGCGCCAGCTCGTCGAGATCTCCAAGCCCGCCTTCAACGAGGCCTACCGCCGCCTGGGCATCCTGCTCACCGACGACGACCTGGCCGGCGAATCCACCTACAACGACGACCTGCCCGTGCTCGTGCGCGAGCTGGAGGACTCCGGAGTCGCCGTCGTCGACGACGGCGCCCTGTGCGTGTTCGTCGAGGGATTCGAGGCACCGCTCATCGTGCGCAAGCGCGACGGCGGCTACGGCTACGCCACCACGGACCTGGCCGCGATCCGTCGCCGGGTCCGCGAGCTCAAGGCGGACCGGATCATCTACGTCACCGACGCCCGGCAGGCGGGCCACTTCGCGCAGATGTTCGCGGCGGCCCGCAAGGCGGGATTCCTGCCCGGCGACGTCACCGCCCAGCACGTCGGCTACGGCATGGTGCTCGGCCGCGACGGCAAGCCGTTCAAGACCCGCGACGGCTCTGCCGCGACGCTCGGCTCGCTCCTGGACGCCGCCGAGGAGGTGGCCGCCCCCAACATCGCGCTGGCGGCCATCAAGTACGCGGATCTGTCCAACGGCCTGCAGAAGGACTACACCTTCGACGCCGAGCGCATGGTCCAGACCACGGGGGACACTGGCCCCTACCTGCAGTACGCGCACGCGCGCGTCAGCCAGATCCTGCGCAAGGCCGAGGCGGAGGGGATCCACTGGGGTTCGGTCTCGGTGCTGGACGAGCCCGCGGAGCATCAGCTCGCCCTGCTGCTGAGCGGGTTCGGCGAGGTGGTCGACGAGGTGGCCCAGAGCCTCCAGCCGCACAAGCTCTGCGCGTACCTCTACGACCTGGCCGGCGCGCTGGCCACCTTCTACGAGGCCTGCCCCGTGCTGCGCTCCGAGGGCGACGTGCGCTCCTCCCGGCTGGCTCTGTGCGCGGCCACGCAGCAGGTGCTCGCCCGGGGCCTGCACCTCCTGGGGATCGATGCCCCCGAGCGCATGTGAGGACGCCCTGAGCTGACCCGACACGGCACGGGGCCCGGTGGAATGAACCACCGGGCCCCGTGCCTTTGTCAGGTCAGCTCACTCGTCGGCGTCGATGTCCGCGACGTCCGCAGGGTTCGCGTCGGCGACCGCGGGGATCATCGACAGCACGTCCGGGTGCTCGACGGCGTCCTTGGCGGCCAGCGCCGCGCCGATGATGCCGGCGCGGTTGCGCAGCTTCGCGGGGACCATGGGGGTCTTGAGGTTCAGCAGGGGGCCCCACTTGTCCCAGTCCTTGGAGACGCCGCCGCCGGTGACGAACAGGTCCGGCGAGAAGAGCATCTCGACGTGGCTGTAGTACGGCTGGAGGCGCTTGGTGGTCCACTCCTCGTAGCTGAGCCCCTCCTTGTCCTTGATCGACGACGCGGCGCGCTTCTCCGCGTCGTAGCCGTCGAGCTCGAGATGGCCGAGCTCCGCGTTGGGGATCAGGACGCCGCGGTAGATGATGGCGGCGCCGATGCCGGTGCCCAGCGTGGTGAGGATCACCAGGCCCGGGTGGTCCTTCGCCGCGCCGAAGTGCACCTCGGCCAGGCCCGCGGCGTCGGCGTCGTTGACCAGGACCACCTTGCGGCCCAGCTTGTCCTCGAAGTACTCGTCGGCCTTGAAGCCGTTCCACTTCTCGTCCAGGTTGGCCATGAACGGCACCCGGCCGTGCAGCACGGGGGCGGGGATGGTGAGGCCCACCGGGTTGTCGCCGATGACGCCGGCGAAGTGCTCGATGATCTCCCCGACGACGCCGGCGACGGCCTTCGGGGTGGACTTCTCGGGGGTGGGGATGCGCAGGCGGTCGGCCGCGAAGTCTCCCTTGTCCAGATCAACGGGCGCGCCCTTGATGCCCGAACCGCCAACGTCGATACCCAGGAAGATGCTCATGCGCGAAATCGTAGCGCTAGCGGTGCGGGTGACGGCGTCGGCTTCGCCGATCACACGGGGACGGCAGAAGCGCGGGCGTCCCTGCCCCGCTCGAGCTGATCGTCGAACAGTTGCCGGGCCACCGACTCGTCGAGGTGGTAGGCCCGCAGCGAGACCGGCCCGTCGGTGGTGTGCACGGCGACGGTGGCGAGCCGGAGCCGCCTCTGGAGCGGGCCCTGGTGCAGGGAGAGCGACTGCATCCGGCGGTGCGGCACGATGGTCATCGCGTGCTCGATGAGCCCGTGATGCGCCACCAGCACGTCCTCGCCCACGCCCCAGGTGTGCCTGGCGTGGGAGAAGGGTGTGAGCCACCTGGCCCGCGCGGGTTGGGGCGTGGGGTGGATCAGGTTGAGGTCCACCCCGGGCCATATGGCGTGCAGCACCGTCAACACGTCGGCCCACCTGCCGAAGGGGAGCACCACCGAGTTCGAGGAGCTGCTCTCCTCGCCCGACGGATCGCCGTAGCCGAGCACGGTCACGGTGACGCGGTACAGCCCGGTCAGGCGCTGCAGCAGGTCCTGATGGACGACGACGCCCTGGATCCTGTCGGGGCGGAGGCCCTGCGCCGTGGTGGACGCCAGCCCGCGGGAGATCCGCAGCGTGTCCCCTCGCCGGGTCATCCGGAAGCCCCAGTTGCGCCCCACGTTGGACCAGGCCCAGCCGGCGAAGGCGAGCACGGCGCCGAAGAACGTGACGGGCGCCTCCGCCCAGACCGACGTGCCGATCACGACGCCCGCGACGAGCAGCGCCGCCACGGCCGGGGTGGACACCGCGGTGCCCAGGATGAGCGTGGCCGGCGAGACGGCGTGCACCAGCTCCTCCGGCTCGTCCGCTGTCGGGACCGGGGCGGCGGGGTCGTCCACCCCCGGCTCGCCCGGGGACAGCGCGACGACCGGGCCGCTCCTGGCCCGCGCCATGCGCGACAGGAGGTGCTCCCGCAGCGACTCGGCCCTCGCTCTGGTGAGGAACGCCAGGGTCAGGCCGCCCGCGCCGCCGACGTCGATGTGCACCTTCGCCAGCCCCAGCAGCCGCGCGACGAACGGCTGCGCGATGTCCACCGACTGCACCTTCGTGTAGTCCACCCGAGACGACGACCGCGAGATGAACGCGCGCTCCACCCGGAACTCCTCGTCGTCGACGATGAACGCGGTGGTGCGCCAGGCGAAGATGCCGTACACGCCTGCCACCAGGGCCGCGCCGAGCGCCATCAGCCCGAAGACCAGGGCCTGCGCGGTGAGCGCCTCGATGCCCTCGTCGAGTTCGCGGACCAGGAACACCACCGACGCCGCCAGCACGATCCCGCTGTGCGCGAGGCCGGTGAGCGGGCTGGGCCGCTCGACGACCTTCTCCGCGACCGCCGTGGCCACTGGGGTGGGGTCGGTCATCAGATCCCGGCCTGCTGCGTCTCTCCGCGCTCGATCAAGCGGTCGCGCAGCGCCGCGGCGTCGCTGGGGGAGAGGCCGGGGATGGAGACGCTGCCCTGCGTGGAGGAGGTGATCATCTCGACGGTGGCCAGCTTGAAGGCGCGGTCGATGGGTCCGGAGTGCAGCTGCACCAGCTGCATCCGCCCGTAGGGCACGCACACCAGCCGACGGCTGAACAACCCGCTGGTCAGGTACACGTCAGTGTCGCGCTCGGCGTAGCCCCACCGTCGGAACGCGCGGGGAGCGCGGATGAGCCGCCAGGCCAGCATCGCCGCCCACGCGGCCACCACCGCCCACCCCAGCCACGAGGGGCCGAACAGGAACGCGGGGACGGCGGGCACGGCGAACAGCGCGGTCCAGACGAGGGGGATGAGGGTCAGCTTCATCCGCAGATAGTTGGGGGAGAGGCGCTGCCACTGGGTGCCCGGAGGGGCGAACAGGGTGTCGGTCACCGGATGAACCGCTCGTAGCGACGGCGGTCCATGCCCGGTCCGACCACCTTCACCTCGCCCATGATGATGGTGCCGATCAGGTTGATGCGGATGCCGTCAGGGCGCGGGATCAGTCCCTGCACCTTGGACTCGGCCATGATCAGGCTGAGCCCGGAGAGGTTGACGTCCACGCCCTCGGGAACGCGGATCTTGACCTCGCACATGCCGCCGCCGACGTGGAGGTTGATGTCGCGCTGCTCGAAGGCGGCGCCGATCAGATCCAGGCGGATCTCGCCCAGCCAGGCGTTGAGGTTCACCGTCGAGGCCACCAGGCCCACCCGGCCCGGGCTGTAGGTGGACATGAACGAGTTGCCGCCCGTGAACGCCCCTGTGGCGAGGGGGCCGTAGGTGGGCGCGGCCGGAACGTGCGGGGAGGGCTGGGGCGTGGGTGCCGCGGCGTAGTGCGCCATCGGGGCGGGCGGAGCCGGCCTGTCGAACGCGACCAGGTCCGTGGTGAGCGAGTTGAGGTCCCCGAACGTCTTCGCGTCGTAGGCTCGCGCGATCCGCTCGGCGTGCTCGTCGAAGTTGAGCCGCCCGTCGGCGTAGGCGGTGTTGAGCAGCGTCGCGACGACCTCGCGGTCCTGGTCTGCGCAGCGCAGCACGTCGAGGCGGTTGGGTTCGGACATGCCCCCAGTCTAGGACCGTCTCACACCACCCCCCGCCCTGCTGATCCGTCGCGCCCTCGACGGTGTGGGGTGTGCACGACACGCCGTCGCGATCGGTGGTCGGATGCGTATAGGGCACCGAGGGTGGCTTCGTGCGGCGTTTCGTGCCACGGGACGGGGCCACGTCGGCGCGTGGAATCGCCCCGCGGTGCACTGCCCGCTCGGTAGGGTTTGCGCCAGAGACGAGGAGGCCTGTCATGGGTGCGACGAAGCGAGTGGGAATCCTGACCGCCGGCGGAGATTCGCCCGGCCTGAACGCCGCCATCCGGGGGTTCGGCAAGTCGGCGATCGGCGAGCACGGCATGGAGCTGATCGGGTTCCGCGACGGCATCCGTGGCCTAGCCGAGGACAGGTGGCAGGTGCTCGACGCCACCGCGCTGTCCGGCATCCTCACCATCGGCGGGACCGTGCTCGGCACGTCGCGGGACAAGCCGCACAAGATGGTGGTCGACGGCGAGGTCCGCGACATGGTGCCCACCATCATCGAGAACTTCGAGAAGAACAAGCTCGACGCCCTGGTGTGCATCGGCGGCGGCGGCACGGCCAAGAACGCCAACCGGCTGATGCAGGCGGGCCTCAACGTCATCCACCTGCCGAAGACCATCGACAACGACATCGCCCACACCGACACCAGCTTCGGCTTCTCCACGGCGCTGGGCATCGCGACGGAGGCGATCGACCGCCTGCACTCGACGGCTCACTCGCACCACCGCGTGATCATCGCCGAGATCATGGGCCACAAGGCCGGATGGCTGGCGCTCGGCTCCGGCATCGCCGGCGGCGCCGACATCATCCTCATCCCCGAGATCCCCTACGACATCGAGTCGATCGCCTCGTCGATCAAGAAGCGCGCCTCGTCGGGCCGCAACTTCTCCGTGATCGCCATCGCCGAGGGCGCCCGCGACATTCAGGACACCGCCGACATGCAGGCCGCCGAGGCGCTGGTGAAGGCGGCGTCGGGCGCTGATGCGAAGGCGGCGGCGGCCAAGCACAAGGCCGCCGTCGAGTTCAGCCACCGCGACAACGCCTTCAAGGTGGCCACGGCGCTGGAGGAGGCCACCGGGCTGGAGTCGCGGGTGACCATCCTCGGCTACGTGCAGCGCGGCGGGATCCCCGACGCGAACGACCGGCTCCTCGGCACGCTGCTGGGATCGGCGGGCGCGGATCTGGTCGCCGCCGGCGAGTACGGCGTCACCGTCGCGTCGCAGGCCGGCGAGGCGGTGCCCGTGCCGCTCGGCGAGGTGGCCGGGAACCTGAAGATCGTGCCGAAGGATCACGCCTGGATCAGGGCCGCCCGTGGGGTGGGCACGGGTCTCGGCGACTGACCGGCACCTTCTGGGTGGTTGGCCGGCGCGCGGGTGCGTGCACGGGCACTCCACAGGGGGCGGGAAGTGGGCTCAGCGGGTGGCCTGCGCCAGCAGCTCGAGGATGTGCACGTAGGTCCGGCCCGTCGCCCGCGACATCGCGATCTCGCACGTCCGGTTGAGCGACGCGTAGGCGAAGAACCCGCTGCTCACCTCCGCGGCCTCGTCCTGCGTGGCGCTGGCGGTGAGTTCCGGATGCAGCAGGCCGCGGTCGCCGGCGAAGCCGCAGCAGGCCCACGACGCAGGCACGGTCACGTCCTCGCTGATGAAGCCTGCGATGGTGAGCAGGTCGTCGTTGATGTCCATCCGCGTCGACGCGCACGTGGGGTGCAGGACCAGCGACGGCAGTGACCGGGTCACCTCGAGGTGGGGGAGCAGGCGTGCGACGGTGAACGCGACCACGTCGATCACCCGCAGGTCCAGCCCATCGGCCATGCGCGCGAGGGAGTCGGTGCAGCTGGCTGCGTCGACCACCACGGTGGCCTCCCCGTGCTCCGCGAGGGCGGTGCGCACCTGCGCCCGCATCGTCGCGTAGCCGTCGGTGAACCCCTTCGCCCGCCACGGCGATCCGCAGCACAGGTCTGAGGCGTCCAGCAGTGACACCGGCACGCCCGCCCGGCGGCACAGCTCGTTGAACGCCGAGAACACCCCCTGCTCCGAGGGCGCGAACATCGTCTGGAGGCAGGACGGGAAGTACATCGCCACGCCGCGCCGGTCGCGGTCCCGACGGCGCGGCCGTCGCCTCAGGCCTGAGCCCTTCGGAAGGTCGCTCTCGTAGTCGGGGACGGCGTCGTCGCCCAGCGCGCGCCGGCCGAGCCGGGTGGCCGCTGAGGCCAGGGGGGCGGTGGACTTGGCCATGGTCAGGGCGGCTGACCCCATCCGCGTCGCCAGCCCCCATGTCCGGGCAGCCTGATTCCACGCCGACTTCTCCACCGGGCCCGCGCGGTCCTCGCGCTGCCTGCGGACCAGATCCCCGGTGTTGATGCCGAGCGGGCAGACCACGGCGCACATCCCGTCGACGGCGCACGTCTCGATGGCCGCGTAGTCGTACTCCTCGGCCACCTGGCTGAGCAGTTCCGCGTCGTCCTTCCGGGCCGCCATCTCCCGGCGGAGCACGATCCGCTGCCTCGGAGTGAGCGTCAGGTCGCGCGACGGACACACCGGCTCGCAGAATCCGCACTCGATGCACGCGTCCACCTCGGGCTCGATGGTGGGCATCAGCTTGAGGTCCTTGAGGTGCGCGTCGGGGTCGTCGGAGATGAGCACCCCGGGGTTGAGGACGCCAGCGGGGTCGAAGAGGTGCTTGATCTCGCGCATCACCTCGTAGAGCTCGTCGCCGTACTGGTCGCGCAGGAAGGGGGCCATGGCCCGGCCCGTGCCGTGCTCCGCCTTCAGGACGCCATGGTGGCGAAGCGTGAGGCGCACCATCTGGCGGGTGAACTTGCGGTGCCGCAGCAGGCCGGCCGGGTCGTCGAACCGCTCGCTGATGAGGACGTGGATGTTGCCGTCGCGGGCGTGGGCGAAGAGGGGGGCGTCGTCGTAGCCGGAGCGGGTGAGGAGGTCGGCGAGGTCGCGGCAGGTGGCGGCGAACTCCGACGGCGGCACGCAGATGTCCTCGAGCAGCGTCGTCGAGCCGGACGGCCTGGCGCCCGCGACGAGCGCGTACAGCCCGCGCCGCAGCTCGACCAGCGCGTTGCGGTGGCGCACCTCGGTGGTCAGCGCCACCCGCCCGATCACGTCCAGGTCCTCCAGCGCCGCGGCCGCCGACGCGAGCCGGGCCGCGAGCACGCCCTCGTCCACCTCGTGCAGCTCGACCAGCAGCGCGGCCTCCGTGGTCAGTTCCCGTTCGAGCAGCAGCGCCGGCGCCCCGGGCTGCGTCCGGGCCACGCGAAGGGAGGCGGCGTCCATCAGCTCGATGGCCTCGAACCCGTGGCTGACGAGCCCGGTCGCGGCCTCGGCGGCGTCGTCGAGGGTGGGGAAGAGCGCCAGCGCGGCGGCGCTGTGGGGGGCCAGGGGCACGGTGCGGAAGGTGGCCTCGGCCACGAAGCCGAGGGTGCCCTCGCTGCCGATGAGCAGGTGGCGGATCAGGTCCACAGGGCGGTGGAACTCGAGCAGCGCGTTCAGGCCGTAGCCCATGGTGTTCTTCATGGCGAACAGCCGGTTGATGTCGGCGATCGACGACGGAGTGGTCCGCAGCCGTTTGCGCAACATGTGCAGCCCGCCCACGAGCGGCGTCTCCTCAAGCCTGAGCGTGATGTCCGCAGTCGGGTCAGCCGTGTCGACGATGCGGCCGCTCGGCAGCACGAAAACCATCGATTCGAGCGTGTGGTAGCTGTTCTGCGTCACCCCGGAGAGCATGCCGCTGGAGTTGTTGGCGATGATCCCGCCGATGGTGCAGGCCACGTCGCTGGTGGGGTCCGGGCCCAGCCGCCGGCCGTGGCGGGCAAGGCGGGCGTTGACCGCCCGGAGGGTCGCGCCCGCCCCCGCGCGGACCCTGAGCCCGTCGTCGAGCACCTCGATGTCGCGGAAGTTGCGGCGCACGTCGACCAGGAGCCCGGCGGTGACGGCCTGGCCGCAGAGGCTGGTGCCGCCAGCGCGGAAGGTGATCGCCTGGCGCGCCTTCGCGGCGTGCACCATCAGCGCGGCGACGTCCTCGACGCTCTCTGGAGTGACCACGCCCGAGGGCATGAGGAGGAAGGGGGAGGCGTCGTGGGCCATGGCCAGACGGGTGATGGCGCGCTCGTCCGGCTCATTCGCCGTCTGCGCCGTACCCACGCCGTCAGCCTACCCATCGGTGCTCCCGAGCCCGGGAGGCTGGTTGGAGGTGGCCCCGAAAACCCTGCTAACCTATGAGCCACGCGGGCGTAGCTCAATGGTAGAGCGCTAGCTTCCCAAGCTTGATACGCGGGTTCGATTC
Source organism: Tessaracoccus yangjingae (assembly GCF_055326235.1). Taxonomy (NCBI): domain Bacteria; kingdom Bacillati; phylum Actinomycetota; class Actinomycetes; order Propionibacteriales; family Propionibacteriaceae; genus Tessaracoccus; species Tessaracoccus yangjingae. The sequence goes on from NZ_JBUZNN010000001.1 coordinate 41,631, forward strand.
CCGTCGCCCGCTCCAACGCCACAACCGCAGGCCAGGACTCAAGTCCCGGGCCTGCGGTTGTTCGTTTTCTGTGCGGGATCAGGCGTCGACGGCCTTCGCCGCCTCCTCGATCTCATGGCGCTTGTCGCTCACCGTGTCCTCGAACTTGCTGAACAGGTACGACGCGACGGTGCCCACCACCAGCATCGCCACGGCGAACAGCACCGCCGCGGTGAGGCTGAGCCCGCTGGCGTCCAGACCCTCGGGGGAGAAGGCCGGGAACACGACGGTGGGGAAGATGGCCAGCGACGAGCCCACCACCATGCCCAGGATGAAGTGGTACATGCCGCCGTAATAGCGGTCGAACAGCCAGGCGGCGCCCTTGGCCAGCAGCAGGACGCACGCCACCACGCCGAGGAATAGCGGGATGGTCACGGCCAGGTCGAAATCCTTGATGCCGGTGGCCATCTTGTCGTAGAGCCCGAAGTAGATGAGGAAGTTCGACGGCGACATCCCCGGCACGATCACGCCGAGCCCGATCAACGCACCCGATAAGAACCACACCGGGATGCTCGGCGCAACCTGCACGAGCACCTGCCCGCCGGCCAGCATCAGCAGGAAGATGGCGATCGCCGCCGCGGCCATGATCATGAGATGCGTGGCGGAGCGCCCGTGCCGGCCCGCCTGGCGGTACAGCGACGGGAAGGTGCCGATCACGAAGCCGATGAACAGACAGGTGAACTGCGCGGCGTAGGAGGCGAACGCGGCCTCGACCACCACCGAGAAGCCCAACACCCCGAGCGCCATGCCGATGCCGATGGGGATGAAGAACAGGACGTTGCGCATGAAGTTGTGCCGGATGTTGGCGAGGAACCGGATCATCGGGTCGTAGAGCCCGAAGATCACGGCCAGGACTCCACCCGAGAGCCCTGGGAGGATGGCACCAACGCCGACCGCGGTTCCCTTCAACAGCCGCCCGATCCAGGAGCGTGGGGAGTCCGGTCGGTCGACGACCGACGCGCGGTGGGTGGGTGCCGTCATAGGTGCCTCTTTCTTCTGTGCTGCGGATCCACCCTACGTTCCGCGTCGCCGAGCACCAATCCGGCGCCCCACCGCCCGCCGTCGGCGCCGTCGGCGTTCCGGCCCCGGGGGGTGTGCACGACTCGCCGTTGGGACCGGTGGTCGGGTACGTGTGTGGCGTCGGGGTGGGGTTGAGGCGGTGGTTCGTGCACGCCGCCCCGTCGGCCTGCCCCGGGCGTGCGCACGACTCGCCGTCGGAACGGGTGGTCGGGTACGTATGTGGCGTTGGGGTGGGGTTGAGGCGGTGGTTCGTGCACGCCGCCCCGTCGGCGGTCCGGCCCCGGGGGGTGTGCACGACTCGCCGTCGGAACGGGTGGGCGGGTACGTATGGGGCGTCGGGGTGGGGTTGAGGCGGTGGTTCGTGCACGCCGCCCCGTCGGCGGTCCGGCCCCGGGGGGTGTGCACGACTCGCCGTCGGATCGGGTGGTCGGGTACGTATGTGGCGTCGGGGTGGGGTTGAGGCGGTGGTTCGTGCACGCCGCCCGACCCCCAGCGCCGTCGATGCGATTAGGCTCAACCCGTGCTCACGATCGTGCCGATGCCCTTGCCGGACGCCCCCACGGACGCGCGCTGGCGCGACTACTGCACTCTGGTGCGCGCGAACGAACGGGAGCTGATCGGCGGCCCGCAGTGGGACATCGACGACGAGGCGCAGCTCGTCTCCGAGCGCGAGGACGCCGAGTCCTCCCACCGGCGATGGCTGGCATACCTGGACGACGAGGCGGTGGGCTTCCTGTCCGCCGGTGTGTCGCTCGTCGATTCGCCGGAGAGCGCCACCGTGGCGGTGTACGTCCTGCCCGAGCACCGCTCCCGGGGAGTGGCCACCGGCCTGATCCAGGCGTTCAGCGCGGACCCGCCGCCCGGCCTGACCAGGGTGAAGGCATGGGTGGAGACCCCCATCACCGACGGCGCCACGCTCGCCCCTCCGTCGGGCCACGGCGCCGTCGATCCCGACCATCCGGGCGTGCGGCTGGCGCTCAAGCACGGACTGAGGCTCGGCCTGGTGGAACGCGTCAGCCGCTACGACTTTTCGGCGCCGCTGGTGGACCCGGCAGAGGCGCTCGCGACGGCGGAGGCCCACGCGGGCCCGGACTACGAGCTCATCACGTGGGAGGGCGAGTCCCCGGAGGACCTGCTGGCTGGTCAGGCCGTGCTGAAGGAGCGGATGGCGGTCGATCAGCCCTTGGGCGATCTGACGGTGGTGGAGGCCACGTGGGACGCAGCGCGGCTGAGGGAGCGCGAGCGCGTCACCCTGGTGTCCAACCGCATGTTCCACGCCGTCGTCCGGCACATTCCCACAGGGACGGTCGCGGCGGTGAGCGAGATGGCCCTGGACCGGAGCAACCCGGAGGCGTTCGTGGACCAGTACGACACCATCGTGCTGCCGGAGCACCGCGGCCGGCGGCTCGGCATGCTCGTGAAGGCAGCCAACCTGGTGCAGGTCCGGGAGGCGGTGCCGGACGCGACGTCAATCGTCACCTGGAACGCGGCCGAGAACCGCTACATGCTCGACGTCAACGAGGCGCTGGGCTTCTACCCCATCCTGATCAGCGGAGGCTTCGAGCGCGTCCTCGCACCCTGAGCCGGGGGCGCCGTCAGTCTGGACGCACCACCGCGTAGACCAGGCGCGCGAACTGCCCGAAAGCCGTGGCCGAGACGAGCCGCAGCCCCGTCGATTCCAGGCGCCGCGGGAACAGGGGCGCCCCTCCGGCCAGCGCGACGGGGGCCACGGACAGCGCGATCTCGTCGAGGGCGCCCGCGTCGAGGAACTGGCCCGCGAGGTCCCCGCCGCCGACCACCCAGATGTCGCCCTCGCCGGCCGCCGCGCGGATGGCGGGCAGCGCGTCGGCGACCGCGCCGGACACGAAACGGATGTCCGCCCCCTCAGGGGAGGGCAGGTCCCGCGTGGTGAACACGAACGTGGGCCGGTCTCCGTGGAACTCCGCCCACCTCTCGGGGTGCGCGAGGATGTCGGACTCGGCGAGCACCCATTCGTAGGTGGTGGATCCCTCCACCAGCACGGTGGCGCCGCTGGGGAACAGCCCCTCGTCCGGGTGCTCCCCACCGTCGACGGCGAAGAGCCAGCCCAGCGAGTTGTTCTCGTCGGCGATGAACCCGTTGATGCTGGTGGCGGTGTCGAACACGATGCGTCCCATGCCGCGACACTAACCCAGGATGAGGGCCCCCACCTCGGCCGCCGTGTCCACGACGACCTCCGCTCCCGCGTCGGCCAGCTCCTCGCGGGTGGCCGCGCCGGTGGTGATCCCCATGGCGCGCATGCCGGCGGCCAGCGCCATCTCCATGTCCGACATCGCGTCGCCGACGTACCAGGTCTCCGCGGCGACGGCGCCGAGCCGCTCCAGCCCGAGGAGCGCCGAATCGGGGGCGGGCTTGCCGCGGACCACGTCGTCGGTGCTCACCACAGCGTCGACCAGATGCCGCAGCTCGGTGATGGTCAGGAGGTGCTCGGCCTGCGGGCCGCCCTTGGCCGTGACCACCCCGACGGCGAACCCGGCCTCGCGCAGCCCGCGCAGCATCGCCCTCACGCCGGGCAGCACGAGATCCGTTCCGGCGGCGTTGACGGCCTCGTGCAGGGCCGCGCGGTACTCGACGATGACCGCCTCCATGCGGGCGCCGTCGGACGCGAACTCGTGCAGCTCGTGCATCGCGTCGACGATCGGCCGGCCGATCAGCGGGTACACGTCGCGCGGGGTGCAGGCGATGCCGTGGGCGTTGAGGGTGTCGCTGATGTGCTGGGCGATGAGCGGCACCGTGTCGGCCAGGGTGCCGTCGAGGTCGAAGAGGACTGCGCGCGAACTGTTCACCCGGCCAGCCTAACGGCCGGGTGAACGGTGGGTTCGCCGCGGAAGGACGGTCAGCAGATGATCGAGGCCGGCTTCTGCAGGGTTGTGACGCCCTGGTTCCGGCACACCTCGATGCCCTTGGCCGCGAGGCCGGACTTCATCTGGCTGATCGCCGAGGCGGTGAACCCGTTCCACTGCATGTGCATGAGGACGGAGTTGCCGGCCTTCGCGTTGGCCACGACGTAGTTCACCACCTGCGCGGTGGTCTTCCCCTCGAAGTCCTTCGTGTCGAGGTTCCACGTCCAGATCCGCATGCCCTTGGCGTCGTAGGCGTTCTTCACGGTGGTGTTCCAGGCGCCGTACGGCGGGCGCCCGTAGGTGGTCACCACGCCCGGCGAGCCCAGCTCCGTCAGCACACCCGAGTAGCTCAACTTGGTGAGGTCCGGGTGGGTGACGGAGTGGTTGAACACCGTGTGGCCGTTGGCGCGGGCGATCGCGAGATCGAACTTCCCGGACTTGAGGCAGTTGCCGGTGGGGAACAGCGCCAGCGCGACCCCGGCCTGGCGTGCGCCGGTCACGGTGGCCTTGAACGCGTCGAGGGACTTCGGGCAGTCGTCGAACGTCAGCAGCACCCGGTTCGTGGTGTTGGGCCCCTTGCTCATGCTGTAGTTGCTGATCGCCGGCGGATCCGTCGGCGGGCGGTACCAGTAGAGGTCCGCCAGATTGGGCCAGATGTCGCCGAACAGGATCAGGCTGTTGAAGACGTACTTCCCGCCGCTCCAGATGTAGTCGCGGCAGCCGTTGCGGCCCACCTCGGGCGTGTCGCAGGCGACGCGCCAGTTGCGGCCGGCGATCACGTGGTCCCCTGGTGTGGCAAGCGGGTTGCCCGCCCACAGATCGCGCGGGGAGGGCAGGTAGGTGAGGTTGTTGAACACCCACGCGCCGCCGCTGAGGATCTGGGTGGTGCAGCGTGCCGTCTGGGAGTACGGCTCACACCACGTGCGCCATTGACGCCCGTTGACGGTGTGCTCGCCCGGCGTGGTGTAGACGTTGACCTCGGCCCGCGCCGTCGGCGTGCCCGCGATGCCGAGCCCCAGGCCGAGTGCGACGGCCAGAAGGGCTATGAAGAACTTGCGCATGGTGAACCCCCAATTGACTCCGATGTCATCTCCCACGGTAACCCCGGGGACCGACGGTGGAGCGACGGCGCGCGGTGTCGGGGCACCGACGGCGTAGTCAGCAGCCTTCCCGCCGCCGTTCGCCCCGCCGCGACACAAAAAGGGGGGGCCGCCGAGCAGCGCTCGACGGCCCCCCGTGGTGCAGGGTCAGGCGTTGCCCGGGATCACGTCACCGGACGGCCAGGTCTCGGTGATGAAGTCGGCCACCTCGGCGGAGTGCAGGAGCTCCTCGAGCTTCTGGATGCCGGGGTTGTCGTCACCGGTGCGCCACACGAGCATGTTGGCGTACGGGTTGCCCTCAACCTCTTCCGACTCGATGGCCTCGTTCGGGTCGAGCCCGGCGGTGAGGATGAAGTTGGCGTTGATGACGGCCGCGTCGACGGCGGGATCGGACAGCTGCTGCACGACCACCTCCGGCTGGGTCTCCTCGAACTGGAGCCCCTTCGGGTTCTCGGCCTCGGTGAGCGTCAGCACCGTGGCGTCCTCCGCCACGTCGGTGAGCAGCCCGGCCTTCTCCAGCAGCTTCAGGCCGCGGTACTGGTTGGACACGTCGTTGGTGATCGCGATCTTCGCGCCGTCGGGGATGGCGTCGACCGAATCGTGCTTGTCCGAGAAGAGCTTCAGCGGCTCGATGTGCACGCCCTCGCCAGCGGTGAACTCGTAGCCCTTGTCCGCGATCTGGCTCTCCAGGTACGGCAGGTGCTGGAAGTAGTTGGCGTCCAGCTCCTCGGAGGCGAGCGCCTCGTTGGGGAGCACGTAGTCGTCGAACTCGCGGATCTCGATCTCGAGGCCGGCGTCCTCAGCGAGGTTGTCGCGGACGAACTCGAGGATCTTGGCGTGCGGCACCGGGCTGGCGCCGACGACGAGGGTCGTCACCTCGCCTGCGGGTGCGGAGGAGTCAGAGGCCGACGTCGACGGGGTGGCGTCGCCGCCGCAGGCGGTGAGCGCCATGGCGGCCGCGAGGGAGGCGGCGATGGCGGTGAGAATCTTTGGCATCAGGAGGTGTCCTTACTGCTCGGGGCCAACAACAAGTTGACCGGTTTCCTTGTGTCCAGCGAGATGCTGGTTCCCCTGGGGGAGGTCTTAACGGTGGTCGACGGCGCGGCTGATCCGGTCGCCGAGGAACTGGACGCCCTGCACGAGGATCACGATGAGGACCACCGTGATGACCATGACGTCCGGGGAGAAGCGCTGGAATCCGTAGTTGTAGGCGAGGCGCCCCAAGCCGCCGCCGCCCACCAGGCCGGCCATCGCCGAGTAGCCGATGATGGTCACCACAGTGGTGGTGATGCCCGCCACCAGCCCCGGCAGCGCCTCCGGGATGAGGACCTTCGTCACCGACTGCATCTTCGACGAGCCCATGGCGTGAGCCGCGTCGAGCTTGCCGGGGTGCACCTCGCGCAGCGCCGTCTCCACGAGGCGCGCGAAGAAGGGGATGGCCGCGATGGCCAGAGACACCGACGCGGCGATGGGCCCCAGCGAGGTGCCGACGATCCAGCGCGTGAACGGGATCAGTGCCAGCATCAGGATGGCGTAGGGGATGGAGCGGGTGATGTTGACCACGATGCTGGACAGCACGAAGTTGAGCGCCCGGTTCTCGCCCAGCGCCCCCTTCTGGGTGACGTACAGCACGACGCCGAGCGGCAGGCCGACGACGACCGTGGCCAGGCTGGAGATGCCCATCATGATGAGCGTCTCCCAGATGGCGGGGAGGAGCGCCTTCTGCAGGGCGGGGTTGTTGAACCAGGTCTCGAGGGGGATCACAGCTCGTCTCCCTGCGGTCCGTTGACGGTGGTGAGCTTCGCGTCGGCGCCCTGCTCGCGGAGGATGTCGATCACGCGCTGCGGATCCGTGCCCGGGGGCACCGAGATCCGCAGGTGGGAGAACGTGGTGCCGGCAAGGTGCTCGACGCTGCCGGCCACGATGTTGAGTTCGGCGTCCACCAGGTGCGAGGTGTGCGCCACCACCGGCATGGCGGCGCGGTCCCCCGAGGAGAGCACGTCGACGTAGGTGCCGCCGACGGCGTCGAGGGGCGCGTGGGGAGGGATGCCGAGCAGGGCCTCGGCCAGCCGGCTGTCGAGGCTGTTGACCACCTCGACCAGCGGGCCGGACTCGACGATCCGGCCACCGTCGAGCAGCGAGACCGAGTCGCAGATCTTCTTCACCACGTGCATTTCGTGTGTGATCACGAGCACGGCCAGGCCGTCGCGGCCCTTGAGGCTGAGGATGAGGTCGAGGATCTCGTCGGTGGTCCTGGGGTCCAGCGCCGAGGTGGGCTCGTCGAACAGCAGCACGTCCGGCTCGGTGGCCAGGGCCCGCGCGATGCCGACGCGCTGCCGCATGCCGCCGGAGAGTTGCGCCGGGTAGGCCGGGCCGGAGTCCGGCAGGCCCACGACGCGGAGCAGCTCGGCCACCTTCGCGTCGCGCTCCGCCTTCTTCATGCCGATCAGCTCGAGGGGGTAGCCGACGTTGTCGGCGATGGTGCGCGAGTCGAAGAGGTTGGCCTGCTGGAAGACGAGCCCGATCCGGCGGCGAGCGGTGCGCAGCGCGTCGGCCCGGGCGGCAGTCAGGTCCACGCCGTTGATCGCGACGGTGCCCGACGTGGGCCGGTCCAGGAGGGTGAGGCAGCGCACCAGCGTGGACTTGCCGGCGCCCGAGTGCCCGATGATGCCGTGGATGGATCCGGCGGGCACGGTGAGGGTGACCCCGTCCAGGGCGCGCACCTCGCGCTTCCCCTGGAGATAGACCTTGGTCAGGTCCGTCACGGTGATCATGAGCGCCTCTCGTTCCTGCTGGTCCACCATTCAATCAGGGCGGGCAGCTGAGACTCGAATCGGGTGGGCGATGTTCACCGCGGGCGGAAGGGTTGACGCAGGCCACTAGTAGTGGCGGAGCACCTCGCGGGCCACTGCGTCGAAGATCCGCTCGTCCAGGACGGCGCCCACGCGTCGGACCGTGTCCGGGTGGATCCTGATCAGGCGGTTGACGCGGACCTCGCTCGGGCGGCGCTGGTTGTCCCACTCGCCTGTCCCGATGTCGGTCCAGTAGCGCCCGACGGAGGCCTCCTGCGCGGCATCGCGATCGTGATCCTGCGAGGTGACCTGGAGGCCGAGCAGCCAGGGGCCGTCGTGACCGACCAGCAGGACGGGCCGGTCCTTGCCCTGGGTGTGGTCGTCCTCGTAGGGCACCCAGGTCCAGACCACCTCGCCCGGATCGGGTCGGCCGTCCGGGTGGGGGGTGTAGACGATGTCCGGGCGGCCGGTGTAGTCGCCGGGGTAGTCAGCGCCCGCCGTGAACGTCGGCGCCGACGGCTGCGGGCCCTGTGGCGTACGGGCGCGTCGTCGCTTCGGGGTCTGCGTCGCCCTGTCCAGCGCGCGGACCGCGACATCGCGGACCACCCGGAGGGCACTGTCGAGGAAGGGGTTGCGGGCCATGTCGGTAGAGCCTACTTCCGTCAGCGGAAGCGGGGCAGCCTGCCGTAGTGGATGGACTCCGGCCTGCGGTAAAGCACCGGACGCTCCGCGCGCACCTGGTCCCACTGCGCGAAGTAGCGGGTGGCCGGCGGAAGGAACAGGAGTACGACGGCGGGCACCGCCAGGCCGACGCCGATGAACGCCCAGTCGTTGAGGACGGTGGCGAATCCCCCCGCGAGCCCCAGGGCCACAAGCCCGCCCCATCGCGCCCAGCGCCAGCCGTTCCAGCCCTGGAAGCCGACGACGCCGCAGGCCCCGGCCGCGACGACGAGCGAGGCCGAAAAAACTCCCTCGAGCGTGAGCGACAGCCACTTCCCGGGCTCCGGGGCGGTCCACTGGATCAGCCGGGCCGACGTGGGGTAGCTCTCGGGATGCGCGGCCAGCCACCAGTGGACGCCGTACGCGACCGCCAGGGCCGCGGCGCCCAGGTAGAGCAGCACTGCGGCCACCAGGACGACGGCGGGCCGGCGGGGCTCTCCCGTCCTGGGGCTCCGCGGCACGACGCCCTGCACCTCCTCGATGGGCGGGAGGGTGGCGATGGGCTGTGGTTCGGTCATCGCCGCCCAGCCTACCGGGGGCTCCGGACTGTTGCCCGGCCACGGCGGGCGGCGGGATACTTCCGTCCATGGCACACGAGCACGACTGGGACCAGGCCTACCGCGACACCGACCGCCTCTGGAGCGGCGAGCCGAACGCGGCCCTCGTCGCCGAGGTGCCGAAGCTCCGCCGGGGGAGGGTGCTCGACGTCGGCTGCGGCGAGGGGGCGGACGCGATCTGGCTGGCCGCGCACGGTTGGGAGGTCACGGCGCTAGACCCGTCGATGGTGGCCATCGAGCGTGGTCAGCGCGCCGTGGAGGCCACCGGGCTCATCGTCGAGTGGGTGCGGGGCAACCTCGGCGAGGCGCCACTCCCGCACGACGACTTCGACCTCGTCTCGGCGTTCTACGTGCCCCTGCCCAAGGGCTCGCCCGCCGTCGAGGCGCTGGTGTCCGCCGTTGCCCCCGGGGGCTCGCTGCTCGTGGTCCACCACGCCGACTTCAAGCCGCAGCATTCGCACGTGGACCCGGCCACCCTCGCCTATCCCGACGACGTGGCCGCGAGTCTCGGCGAGGAGTGGACGGTGGTCGTGCACGAGCGGCGCGCGCGCCACGTGACGCAGGGCGCCGGGGCGCACCACCACGACGACATCGTGCTGGTGGCCCGCCGAGACCCGGCTACCGTGATGTGACGACAGTTCCCATGTCGGCTTGAGCTTCTGAGGCTTCGAGGCCGCTCCGCGGCTCCTCAGCCTGCGGTGATGCGGAGCAGAGGGGCATTGGCGGCGTCGACGGGCGACACGTCCGGGCGAAGCGCCCGCAGCACCGGCTGCCGGAGGGCGCCCTCGGGGGTGACCTCCAGGTAGCGCACCTGCACGCACAGCATGGGCTCCACCCAGCGCGCCCGCCGCGACACCGGATCCGCCGGCACCGGCTCGAAGGGGGGCGTGGAGCGCCCGGTGTCGCGGAGGACGGCCAGCAGGGTGTCGCGCTCGGCCCGTCCCAGCCCGGAGCCCACCCTGCCCATGGGGTAGAGCACCGGCCGCGACTCGAACGTGGCCTCGTCGCTCGGCTGCCCCACCAGCAGGGCGCCCAGCGCGTGCTCGTTGCCGGCCTCCGGGAGCCAGCCCCCGATGACCACCACGAGCTCGGAGCGGTGGGGGGTCTTGATCCAGTCCTCGCTGCGCACCCCGGGTCGGTAGATCGAGGCGCGGCGCTTGCTCATCACGCCCTCCAGCCCCGCCTCCCTCGTGAAGTGGGCCAGCTCGGCCCCGTCGTCGTAGGTCTCCGAGAGGCGCCACGCCGGACGGTCCAGGTCGATCGACTCCAGCGCGGCGCGGCGCTCGGTCAGTGGGCGCCGGGTGAGGTCCGTGCCGCCGAGGGCGAGGAGGTCGAACACGACGAAGGTGACGGGCCGCTCGGCCGCCCACCGGGCGGCGCGGCGGGCGTCGCGGACGGTCATGCGCGGCATGATCGCGTGGAACGACGGCGTGCCCTCGGGCCCCAGCGCCACCACCTCCCCGTCGAACACGGCCCCCTCCGGGAGCCCGACGGCGCCCGCCGCGACCTCCGGATACGCCACCGTGACGTCACCGCCCTTGCGGTTGGTCAGCACGAGGCGCCCGCCGCGGATCCCGCCCAGCGCCCGCACCCCGTCCCACTTGACCTCGTGCAGCCACGCCTCGCCCGTGGGCGGCACGCCCGGCGTGGGCGACGGTGTGGCGAGCATGGGACGCATGCCGACCATCATGCCCGCACCACCGGGCCCATCCCCGGGCGCGCACGAAACGCCGTCGCAACCGTGGGCCGGGGCATGGGCGTACTCGACGTGCGGATGCGACGGCGTGTCGTGCCAGGGGGGCAGGGGGCCTGGGGTGCCGGGGGGCCTGGCGTGGGGGCGGAGGTCAGGAACCGAGCTTGCGGAGGGTCAGCTCGGTGAACAGCGCGGCCCCGTCGGCCACGACGGCGTCGTCGAACCGCGCGTAGGCGGAATGGTTGAACGGGGCGGTGAGCGGATCGAGGTCCGGGGGACAGGCCGACAGGCCGATGAAGCACCCGGGCGCCTCCTGCAGGAGCCGGGAGAAGTCCTCGGCGCCGGCCAGCGGGTTCCTCCACCGCAGGTGACGCTCCCCACCGAACAGGTCCGTCACCGCGGCGGCCACCACGTCGGCCTCCTCGTCGTCGTTGACCGTGACGGGGTACTGCTCCAGCAGCTCGAACTCGCCGCGGACCCCGTGGGCCGACGCGATGCCTGCCACCACCTCGGGGATGATCGAGATCAGCTTCGAGCGCACCTCCGTGTCGAAGGTGCGCAGCGTCGCCTCGAGCCGCCCCTCCTCCGGAATGACGTTGGCGATGGTGCCGGCCTGCAGCAGCCCCACCGTGACCACGACGGGGTTCTGCACATCGAACCGCCTTGTCACCATGGTGTTGAGCGCGGTGGTGATCTCCGCCAGGGCCGGGACCGGGTCCGCGGCCAGCTGCGGGGTTGAGCCGTGCCCGCCGCGGCCCACCACGCGCACCTTGGCCACGTCCGAGCTGGCCATCACCGTGCCGGGCTTGGTGGAGAACACGCCGTGCGGGTCCAGCGCCGCCCACGCGTGGATGGCGTAGACCCAGTCCGGCCGCGACCCCGCCACATCCAGGAGCCCCTCCTCCAGCATGAACCGGGCGCCGTCGACGCCCTCCTCGCCGGGCTGGAACATGAAGATCACGTCCCCGGCCAGCTCGTCGCGCCTCGCGCACAGGGCATGCGCTGCGCCGACGAGCATGGCCATGTGCAGGTCGTGGCCGCACGCGTGCATCGCGCCGTTGGTGGAGGCGTACTCCAGCCCGGTCAGCTCCTCGACGGGGAGGGCATCCATGTCGCCTCGGAGCAGCACCACCGGCCGCTTTCCGGTGGTGGGCAGCCCTCCTCGCAGCACGCCCACCACGCTGGTGAGGCTCCGCCCGAGGGTGATCTCCAGCGGCAGCCCCTCGAGGGCCTCGAAGACCCGGGCCTGCGTCTGCGGCAGCTGCAGCCCCACCTCGGGGATCTGGTGCAGCTCGCGGCGCAGGGCGATGAGGTCAGGGGCGGGGCTGCTCGTCATGGACACATTCTTATCAGGCGACGAAGAACGCCCTGGTGCCGTCGAACATCATCTGGACGGCCATGATCACCAGGATCATGCCCATCAGCCGCTCCACCGCCACGAGCGCACGCGTGCCGACGACCCGCTGCAGGAACCCGGAGAAGTACAGCGTCACGGACGTGACCAGCCAGGCCAGGACCAGACCCCCGAGGAACCACGGCCAGTTGTCGGCGTCCTGGCTGACGAGCACCACGATGACCGCCAGCAGCGACGGCCCGGCGATGTAGGGCACCGCCAGCGGCACGATGAACGGCTCATCGTGGGTCATGGGTTCGGCCAGGTTCCGTTCGGGGGTGGGGAACACCATGCGGATCGAGATGAGCAGCAGGATCACGCCACCGGCGGCCTGCAGCGCCGCCCCGTCGATGTGCAGCACGCTCAACATCGACTGACCGAGGAACAGGAACGCCACCATCACCGCCAGGGCGATCAGGCACTCACGGAGGATCACCCACTGGCGCCGCTCCGGCTTGGTGTTCTTCAGCGAGGTGAGGAACAGGGGCACGTTGCCCAGGGCATCCATCACGAGCAGGAAAGTGATGAACGAGGAGAGCAGGACGGCCATATCCGGGATCCTAGTGGCCGACGACGAGGGCCCCACCGTCGAGACGGTGGGGCCCTCCAGAGGATCTCTGCTCAGGTCACGGGACCATGGTGCCGGTCTCAAGGAACCGCACGTGCCAGCCGAGCGCGGTGGCGAGGTCGTGCGGGGTGTGATGCCCGTTGGCCTTCTTCTCCGCCAGCTTGACGTACTCGCGCAGGGGCTCCTTGAAGTCCGGGTGCGCGCAGTTCTCGATGATCTTCAGCGCGCGCTGGCGGGGGGCCAGCCCGCGCAGGTCGGCAAGACCCTGCTCGGTGATCAGCACCTGCACGTCGTGCTCGGTGTGGTCCACGTGGTTGACCATCGGCACGATGCAGGAGATGGCGCCGCCCTTGGCCGTCGACGGGGTGACGAAGCTGGAGACCCAGCCGTTGCGGGTGAAGTCGCCCGAGCCGCCGATGCCGTTCTGCATGCGCGAGCCCATCACGTGGGTGGAGTTCACGTTGCCGTAGATGTCTGCCTCGATCATGCCGTTGCAGGCGATGACGCCCATGCGACGGATGGCCTCGGGGTGGTTCGACACGTCCTGGGGGCGGAGCACGATCTTGTTGCGGTACTCGGCCGCGTTGTCGTTCATCCGCTCGGCGGCGACCGGGCTGAGGGAGAAGGCGGTGGCCGAGGCCACGGTCAGCTTCCCCGAGTCCAGCAGGTCCACCATGCCGTCCTGGATCACCTCGGTGTAGGAGGTGAGGTTCTCGAACGGGCCGTGGAGGAGGCCGGCCAGCACGGCGTTGGCGATGTTGCCCACGCCCGACTGCAGCGGAAGGAGGTTCTCAGGGAGCCGGCCCGCCTTGACCTCCGCACCGAGGAAGTCGAGGAAGTAGCCGGCGATGGCGCGGGAGTCGTCGTCGAGCGCCTTGAACGGGGTGTTGCGGTCCGCCGAGTTGGTCTCGATGACCGCGATGACCTTGCTCGCGTCCACCTTGAGCACCTTGCCGCCGATGCGGTCACCGGCGTTCTGGATGGGCAGCGGCACCCGGTTGGGCGGCAGCGCGCCGATGGGGTAGTAGATGTCGTGCATGCCGAAGAGTTCCTCGGACTGCCACGAGTTGACCTCGATGATCACGTGGTCCGCGTGATCCAGGTAGGTGCGGTTCATGCCCACCGACGACGACGGGATGATGTCGCCCTCCGCGGTGATGGCGGTGGCCTCGACGACAGCCAGGTTGAGGTGGCCGAGGAAGCCCTGCGACACCTGCGGGCCCATGTGGGAGAGGTGGATGTCCTGGTAGTACGAGACGCCCGAGTTGATCGCGCTGCGCATGTCGGGGTCCGACTGGTAGGGCGCGCGGTATGAGATGCCGCCGGTGCGGGCCAGCGCGCCGTCGAGCTCGGGGGCCGTGGAGGCTCCGGTCCAGACGCCGATCCTGAACGTCTCGTCGTGGCCGTGGCGGGCGTCGATGATGGCCGCGAGGGCCTCCGGGAAAGCCTTGGGATAACCGGACCCGGTGAATCCCGAGAAGCCGATATTCCATCCGTTTTCGACGAGGGCGGCGGCGTCGTGGGCCGACATCACCTTCTGCTTGAACGCCTCGTTTCGGATGCGACCTGACATCTGTCCTCCTTGAAGATTTTCGGTGCGCTCTCACCTTAGCGGCGAACGCACGCCATTTCCGCCGCGCGGATGTTGTCCCGATCGGCGGGCAATCCGTCAGGTGCATCGACCTGACCGGGGTGGGCGGCCGGGTGTGCCGACCGTGGCTTCATCCTTGCACCTGGCCTTCTGCCGGCCGTCGGGGGGTGTCGCAACGTAGATTGGCCGACGACGGCCAGGCGGGGCCGCGACGACAGGAGAGCAGCATGACGAACCCCCGAACCCAGCTGTGGCTGGTGCGGCACGGCGCGACGGAATGGTCCCAGGCCGGTCGGCACACGTCGGTGACGGACCTGGCGCTCCTGCCCGAGGGGCGGCTCGACGCCGAGCGGATGGGCGGGCGCCTCGCGGGGGAGGACTTCGGCATGGTGCTCAGTTCCCCCCGCCGTCGCGCGCTGGAGACGGCCGAGCTCGCGGGCTTCCCCGAGCCGACGGTGGACCCGGACCTGGTGGAGTGGTCCTACGGGCCGGGCGAGGGGCTCACGAGCGTGCAGATCGCCGAGCTGCTGCCGGGGTGGCGGATCTGGACCCACGGCGCCCCTGACATCGCGCGGGAGGGGTTCCCGCGGGGCGAGACCAGGGAGCACGTGGTGGAGCGGCTGAGCCGCGTGATCGACAGGGCGCGGACCGGGGGCTCGGACCGGGTGCTGATCTTCGGCCACGGGCACGCCCTGCGGGTGTTGTCGATGCTGTGGCTGGGCGCGCCGGTGGAGATGGCGGCCAGTTTCCCGCTGCTGACGGGCTCCCTCAGCGTGCTCGGCTGGGAGAAGGACTCGCCGGCCATCGTGCGCTGGAACAGCTGATCAGGCCAGCGGGGCGCTCTTGAAGGCGAACGCGGCGACGGCGTCCAGCCGGGGGAACCCGATGGCCACGTCGGCGTGCGCCGCGGTGACGGGCTTGGCGCAGTAGGCGATGGAGAGGCCGGCCGCGTCGAACATGCCGAGGTCGTTGGCGCCGTCGCCCACCGCGACGGTCAGCGCGGGTTCGATGCCCTCGGCGTGGGCGAAGCGGAGCAGGTCCCGGGCCTTCTGGTCGCGGTCGACGATGGGGCCCGTGACGCGCCCGGTCAGCCGCTCCTCTCCGCCGACCATCTCGGTCTCGAGGGTGTTGGCGTTGAAGAAGTCCAGGCCGAGGCGCTCGGCCAGCGGGGCGACCAGCTGGGTGAAGCCGCCCGAGGTCACGCCCACCTTGGCGCCGCAGCCGTGCGCCGCGGCGATCAGCTCCGCCGCGCCGTTGGACAGGGTCATCGCCTCGCCCACGGCCGCGAAGATGCTGGTGGGGAGGTCCTTGAGGGTGGCCACGCGCTCCTCAAGGGACTGCGCGAAGTCCAGCTCGCCGCGCATCGCCCGCTCCGTGATCTCGGCCACCCGGGGCCCCACCCCGGCGTGGTGGGCCAGCAGGTCGATGGCCTCGGTGGTGGTCAGCGTGGAGTCCACGTCCATCAGCAGCAGCCTGGCGGGGACGCGGGCCAGGGGCCCCGTCACCACCCCCACGGCCACCGGCCCCGCCACGGCGCGGAGGGCGGAGCGCAGCGCCGGCGGATCGTCGTGCTCGGTGAACATGCTGATCCGCTGGCCGTAGAGGGTCTCGTCGCTGATCACGTGCCCGGTGGTGGGCACGAGCGCGACGAGCGACTCCGGGATGGGCCCCATGGCGGCCAGCGTGACGCGAATCTCCATGGCGCAAGGCTAACCGGGGGAGCCGGTCAGGACCCGCTCCCTTCCCGGCGGTGGGACGGCGCCGGTCACCGGGCGGCGGCGATGGGCGTGACCACGAACTCCAGGTCCTGGCCGCCGCGCACGACGCTGACGGTCATGTCGCGGCCCACCCGGCCGGCCCGCACGAGGGCCACCAGCGACTCGGTGGAGGTGACGGCTTTGCCGTCGACAGCGGTCACCAGGTCACCCACCTGGAGCCCGGCCGCCTCCGCGGGGGAGCCCGCCACCACCTCGGCGACGGCGGCGCCCAGCTGGCCGGTGCTGTTGATGTCGGAGGCGCTGATCCCGATCTGGGGATGCTGGGCCACCCCCGTCGCGATGAGCTGCTCGGCCACGTACTGCACCTGGTCCGCGCCGATCGCGAAGCCGATGCCGATGTTGCCGGCGGTGTCGCTGGACGAGGCCAGGGAGGCGATCGAGGACGTGATGCCCACGAGTTCGCCGGAGGCGTTGACCAGGGCGCCGCCCGAGTTGCCGGGGTTGATGGCCGCGTTGGTCTGGATGGCGGCGGTGACCACCACGTCCTGCTGTCCCTGGCCGACTGTGTTGTTGGTCACGGCGCGGGTGGTGACCGGCCGGTTGAGGGCCGAGACGATGCCGGTGGTGACCGTGTCCGCCAGGCCGAGCGGGTTGCCGATGGCCATCACCGGGTCACCGACGGCCAACTGGGACTCGTCGGCGTACGACATCACGGTGAGGTCCGACGGCGGGTCGACGAGCTTGATCACGGCCAGGTCCGTCGACGGGTCGGCGCCGACGATCTCGGCCACGTAGGACATGTCGCCCAGGAGGACGACGATCTGGGCGCCGCTGCCGCTGCCGGAGACCACGTGGTTGTTGGTGACGATGTAGCCGGCGCCGTCGATCACGACGCCCGAGCCCTGGCCGCCGGAGCCGTCCTGACCGGTGACCTGGATGGCCACGACCGCGTCCGAGGCGGCCGCGGCCACCGCGGTCCAGTTGGGATTGTTCGGGTCCGCCTGGACCACCTGGGTCTCGGTGGGGACCGTCGAGGCGGAGGCGGAGGTTGTCGCGGCGTCCATCGTAGAGAGCCGGGCGGCGGTGAAGCCCGCGCCGCCCCCCACCCCTGCGGCCAGCACCGCGACGGCGAGGGCGCCGGCGATCCGGGAGCGGCCCCGTGCCTTGGTCACCGCGGGGGAGGGGCTGCTGACCGGCTGACCGTAGGGGTACGACGGCGGCGGGTAGTTCGGCGGGGGGACGCTGCCAGGGGTGGGCCCGGACTGCGTGGAGAACTGCTGCGCGAGGAACCCCTGCGCCGGTGAGGGCTGAGGCTGCGCGGCCGGGACGGGCCGGGGCTGAGCGGGCTGGGGGTACTGCTGGCCCGGGGCGGACGAGAGGGAGGTGGTGGGCTCGTCAGCGCGCGGCTCGTCGATCGCCTTCCAGGCGTCGCGGCTCCAGGGGTTGGGGTGCTGCTCGTTGCTCATCGTGGCTCCTCAGGTAGGTACGCACCCAGGTAACCCTTCGAGTCTATGAGGTACCTGTGAAAGCGCTGAGGTGTCTCTGATAGCCGGCGGCGCGATAGGGCGGCGCCCAAGCCTGTCGGATCCGCGGCGGCAGACCGTCCGGGATCCGACACTCGGGAAGGGCCGCCCGGCCCGGGTCAGCGGGCGGTCGTGACCGTCACGGTGTAGCGCGGGTCCTGCGCCGCGACCCTCGTGGGGCCCACCCGTTCGTTCAGCTCCTTGCGCCAGGGGAGGTGGGAGTTGAACACGCACCAGACCTGGCCGCCCGGGCGCAGCACCCGGCGGGCGTCGTCGAACATCTCGAGGGTGTCCGCGGACTCCTTGGCCATCCCCTGGTGGAACGGGGGATTGGTGACGATGGCGTCCACGCTGTGGTCCTCGTAGCCGGCCAGGCCGGCGCCCCACGTGACGTCCACGGTCAGGCTGTTGACCTCGGCGGCGATGGCTGTCGCGGCCGCCGCCGACCAGCTGACGTCGCGGGCCACGACGGCCTTGCCCTGCCTCGCCAGCCACATGGACAGCGTGCCGTTGCCGCAGCCGAAGTCCAGGACGTCGTCGGCCTGCAGGCCCTCGACGCGGCCTCCGCCGGCGAGCGCGGAGATCAGGAGGCGGGAACCCGGGTCCACCTTGGTCCCCCCGAAGGTGGCGCCGTGCGCCGCGACGGCGAATCCCAGGTCCGCGTGCTCGCGCACCTTCGGCCACTCCGATTCCCTGCCCTCAGGCCCCCAGGCGCGCAGCACGCGCGACTTCGCCCTGCCCAGGCTGGCGGACACGGCCGTGAAGTGCCGGCCCAGCACCTCGTTCATGGAGTGGTTCATGTGCCTGACCCGTGCCCCGCCGAGGAAGCTCACGTCCGCGGCGCCCTGCACCAGCGCGGCCATCTCGTCGAGCGCGCCCAGCGACTTCGGAAGACGCGCCAGCGCCAGGTCCACGCCCGCCAGGTCCGTCGGATGCTCGACGAGGAGCTCGGCCGGCACCAGGGCGGCGTCGCGCCAGTCGTCGCACCACACCCGGACGTCGGAGGTGAGGGTGAGGGCGTCGTCGACGAGGGCAGGGGCGTCGAGCAGGGCCACCGCCCCGGCTTGCTTGGGGGCCTCGTCCCAGATCAGGTCATCCACGGCGTCACGCATGGGGTGAGTCTACGGACACATCGATTCCGGGGCGCCCTCATGCTCCGAGGCGGATCCCACCTCCGTCCCCCTGCCCTGCTGGGGGGACGGTTTGAGCCGGATCTGGATGTCAACGGGCGCCCGCGTCGGTTTGAACGATCCACAGCCAATCGAGACCCGGATCAGGCTCAACGCCCGTCCGCGAGAGCCGTGTCAGGCTCAACGCGGCCCAACGAGAGGCGTGTCAGGCTCAACGCCTGACGGCGGAGGGCACGGCCGAGGGGCGATTCAGCGGGGAGCGGACCGCGGCGGTCATGTCCCCCTCGCGCACTAGGGTGTGACGCGTACCTAGCGAGGAGTGCGCATGCAGCATGACTTCCCTCCCGGCAGCGTCGTGCTGGTCGGCGGCGGCCCCGGGGACCCGGGCCTCATGACGGTGGCCGGACTCGCCGCGATCCGCGACGCCGACGTCATCGTCCACGACAGGCTCGGCGCCCTCCAGTGCCTGGAGGAGGCGCGGCCGGGCGCGGAGATCATCAACGTCGGCAAGATCCCGCGCGGCGCGTTCACCCCGCAGGAGGAGATCAACGCCATCCTCGTCGACCGGGCCCGGCAGGGGCTCCGCGTCGTGCGTCTCAAGGGCGGCGACAACTACGTGTTCGGGCGCGGCGGCGAGGAGTGGCTGGCCTGCCGCGACGCCGGAATCTCCGTGCGCGTCATCCCCGGGGTCACGTCGGCCGTGTCGGTGCCCGCCCTGGCGGGCATTCCGGTCACGCATCGCGGTCTCACTCAGGGCTTCGTCGTCGTCTCCGGGCACGTCCCGCCGTCGGACCCTCGCAGCGAGGTCAACTGGGCCGCGCTGGCCGCCGCCAACCTGACTCTCGTCGTGCTGATGGGGGTGCAGAACCTGCCGGAGATCGCGGACGAGCTCCGCAGGCACGGGCTCCCGGAGGACACGCCCGCCGCCGTCGTGGCCGACGGCACCACCCACGAGCAGTTCACCCTGCGGGCCCCGCTGTCGAGCATCGCCGACGCCGCGGCCCGCGCCGGGATCAGGCCCCCGGCCATCGTCGTGATCGGCCAGGTGGCCGCGCTGGAGCTCGAGGACTGACGTGGAGTTCTCCGTCCGGATCGACCCGGCCGACGCCGAGGCCGCCTCACTGCTGGCCCGGCTCGCGGAGCGGGCGGAGGTGACCCCCCTGGCGCACGCCCCCGGGACGGCCCTGGTGCTCGGCGGCGCGCGCTCGGGCAAGTCCTCCTGGGCCGAGGCGCAGCTCTCCGGCGCTGTGGACGTGGAGTACGTGGCCACCTCCGAGGTGGTCGACGGCGACGCCGAGTGGGCCCAGCGCGTCGCGCTCCACGTGGCTCGCCGGCCCCCGTCGTGGCGGACCACCGAGACCAAGGACCTGGCCGCCGTACTGGGCCGCGACGACCCCGCCCCCGTCCTCATCGACTGCGCCGCCGTCTGGCTGGACCGCGTGCTCATGGACGCCGGGGCCTGGGAGGACGCCGCCGGATGGCGGGAGCGGCTGGAGACGGAGGTGTCGCGGCTGGTGGAGGCCGTCGCGGGCACCTCGCGTGACGTGATCATCGTGAGCAACGAGGTGGGCTCAGGCATCGTCCCGGCGACGGCGTCCGGCCGCCTCTACCGCGACGAGCTCGGACGGCTGAACACCCGCCTCGCCGGTGCGTGCCGTGAGGTCTGGCTCTGCACGGCGGGCATCGCGCGGCGGCTGAAGTGAGGGGCGTCGTCGCCGCCCTCGGCCTCTTCACGGTGATCCCCGTGCCTCCCGTCGCCGAGATCGACCGCGCGCTGGCCGGCCGGGCCATGGCGGCCTTCCCGTGGGTGGGCCTTCTGGTGGGGTCTCTCGCCGGGGCGGTGCTGTGGGGCGTGGTCGCGCTGGGCGCGGGCGGGTTGCTGGGGGCAGCGCTGGCGCTCGCGGTCGTCGCCCTGCTGACGGGCGCCCTGCACCTCGACGGGCTGGCGGACACGGCCGACGGACTGGGGTCGCGGAAGCCCGCGGCCGACGCGCTGGTCATCATGCGGAAGTCCGACATCGGGCCCATGGGCGTCGCGGCCCTGGTTCTGGCGCTGCTCGTCGACGCCGCGGCCCTCGGCTCGCTCTCCGAAGCGGGTGGCGGTGCGGCGGCGGGGGCGCTGGCGGTGGCCGCCATGGTGGGTCGCGCCGTCGTGACGCTGGCGACCGTACCGACGGCGTCCGCGCGCCAGTCGGGCTTCGGGGCCCTGTTCATCGGGTCGACGTCACGCATGACGGCCGTGCTGACGGGGGCCGCGGTGCTTGCCGTGTCGGCCGGGGTGGGCGCGCTGGTCGACGGGGTCCCCGGAGCCGCCGTCTTCGCCGGCGCAGCGGCCGTCGCCGGCGCGATCGGCTCGCTGTGGGCGGCCCACGTCCGGCGCAGGTTGGCGGGCATGACCGGCGATGTGTTCGGCTCGATCGTCGAGGTGGCGCAGACGGCCTTCCTGGTCCTCGCCGCCCTGTGCGCGGGGGCGCTGCGGGTCTGATTCCGGGCCCTGCCGGCTGCGGACTGTCTCCCACTCCGTCGGAGGCCGGCATCACCCCGCAAGGGTGATCCGCGAGGGCACCAGCTGGGGCAAGGATGGTGGAGGGCCTCTGCCAAGGCTCTCCCCGACTCCGGCGCCGTCGCCCGGGCCGAGTTCGAGGCGATGAGGCCAAGGCGCTGGCCTGAGCCGTCGGCCGGAGAGCCGGCCGCGGCTCCGGCAACCATCATGAGAGGCACGACCGTATGGCAAGCCAGGAGACGCAGTTCGGGTTCGCGAGGTCCTCGGACGGCCGGACGTTCCGGGTTCAGGTGGTCGCCGACGAGCTGCAGGTAGGCGCCCTCGTGGCGCTCCGGACGACGGGCGCCACCTTCGTCGGACAGGTGCTCAGCGCGGGCGAGGACCTCCCCGCCATGGGGGTGGTCCTCGGTGAACTCACCGATGAAGGGCTCGCGAAGGAACGGCGTCCCTTCGCAGACGCCGCCGTGTTCGGACTCACCGCCGGGCAGGTGGAGTCACTGCAGGCGTCCGGGGGCGCGTCGCTTCCCGTCGGCCGATGGCAGCTGCCGGGTAATGCCGGCGTCCTGAAGCTGAAGCCCCAGGGGTTCAACCGCCACACCTTCCTCTGTGGGCAGAGCGGGTCGGGCAAGACGTACGCACTGGGGGTCATCCTTGAACAACTGATCCTCGCGACCAGGCTGCCCATGGTGGTCCTGGACCCGAACGGCGACTACGTCAGCCTCGGCGCTCCCCGCGCGGACGCACCGGCGGCGCCGGCCGAAGCCATTCGATCGACGCCGATGGAGGTGCGGGGCGCGAACGGCCCGGACCGGCTCACCGTCACCTTCATGGACCTTCCTCCCCGCATCCAGGCGGCCGTGCTGGAGCTGGACCCGATCCGCGACCGCAGCGAGTATGCGGCGTGGATGGAGATGGATGTGTCCAGCATGCGGCAGGACTCCGCCGGCACTATCGAGCAGCTGCTGACCGGCGACGAGGAGCACCGGGCGTTCGGACAGCGCCTGACCAATCTCGGTGTCGCGTCCTGGCCGGTCTGGTCGAAGGGGGTGGTCGAGCCGACACCGGAGCGGGAGCCTCGGGTGCGCATCTTCGACCTGTCCGAGTTCGAGAACCGCTCCGAGGCGCTGATCGCGGCGATCGCGATGGTGGAGACCCTCTGGATGAACAGGGCCGACCGCCGACCCACCCTGCTGGTGATCGACGAGGCGCACAACCTGTGCCCGGCGGACCCCTCGACTCCCCTGGAGCGGGCTCTCGTGGACCGGCTGATCCAGATCGCGGCCGAGGGCCGCAAGTACGGCCTCTGGCTGCTGCTGTCCACCCAGCGCCCCTCGAAGGTTCACCCGCAGGTGGTCTCCCAGTGCGACAACCTGGTGTTGATGCGGATGAACTCACCCGCGGACCTCGATGAGCTGGGCAGGTTCTTCGGGTTCGTGCCGCGCGGCATGCTCGACGCCTCGCCGTACTTCACTCAGGGCGAGATGCTCGTCGCGGGGGGTTTCGTCCCCGTTCCCAGCTTCGGCCGGGTCGGCCAGCGCCTCACGGTCGAGCCGGGCACCGACGTGCGGGTGCCCATGCCCGAGTGAGCGGGGCGCCGTCGCCAGTCGCGGCGGAGTAACGCCGGACCCGGTACAGGAAGGACGCAGAGACCCATGGAGACAGGTGTGGACCTCCTCGTAGTAGCGGCCGTCGCCGGCGCGTTGGTGCTGTGGGCGCTGCTGTCGGGCCGCCTGGAGCACTGGAACATCTCGGCACCGATGTGGTTCGTCGCGATCGGGTTCGTCCTGGCCAACGGGCCCGGCTGGATCGACGTCGGCCTGGGGAGCCTCGCACTCCGCGAGCTGGCGGAGATCACGCTGGCCCTGGTGCTCTTCAGCGACGCCGCCCGAGTCAACGTCGGTGGCCTGCGCCGCGACGCCGGCCTGCCGACCCGCCTGCTGGTGCTCGGCCTGCCGTTGACGATCGCGCTCGGGACCCTGCTCGCCCACCTCGTGTTCCCGACGCTCAGCTGGTGGGTCTGCGCCGTGATCGGTGCTGCCGTCGCCCCTACCGACGCGGCCCTGGGGGCGGCCATCATGGCCGACGAGCGTGTGCCGGAGCGGATCCGGGTCCTCCTCAACGTCGAGAGCGGGCTGAACGACGGCATCGCCACTCCTTTCGTGAAGTTCTTCCTGGTGATGGCCGTGGTGGGGACGACGCTCGAGACCGAGTCCGAGGGGGGTGCCCTGCTCGAGCTGGCGGTCGGTGCGGCGGGGGGTGCGGCGATCGGGTTTGCCGCGGGCCGGCTGCTCCAGGCGGCAGGCAGGGCCGGGTGGGCCTCGTCGGCCTACCGGTCCGTGGCCGTGCTGGCCACGGCCCTCCTGGCCTACGCGGCGGTGATCGAGGTGGGCGGCAACGGCTTCGTCGGTGCCTTCGTGGCCGGCCTGGGCTTCGGGGCCGCGACCGATGAACACGTCGAGTCGTCAGTCGAGTTCACCCACTCCGCCGCCGACATGGCCTCCCTCGTGGTGTGGTTCATGTTCGGTGCCGTCATGCTGCCGGTCCTCCGATTCGCGCAGTGGCAGGACTTCCTGTTCGCGGCCCTCGCGCTCACTCTCGCCCGGATGCTGCCGGTCGCGATCGCGCTGATCGGGGCCAAGCTGGACCTGCCGACCGTCGCGGTGATCGGCTGGTTCGGCCCGCGCGGCCTCGCCTCGGTCGTCTTCGCCCTCCTCGCCTTCGACGGACTGCTGCCCGAGGATGGGGTCCGGGTGGTCAGCATCATCACCGCGACCGTGGTGATGAGCGTGGTCCTGCACGGTGCCACCGCGGCTCCGATCAGTTGGCGGTACAGCCGCGGCGCGACGGTTGCCTGACGACGGCGAAGTCCGGCAAGTAGAGCCGACATGCCGTTCACGTCCATGCAGCCCACAGGCTCGTCCAGTGCCCGGATCCACGGGGCAACCACCCCGGTGGGGGGAAGCACACTCCTTCGTCGCAGGCGAGAATCAGGCATCACCCTAGAGGAGGATCCGATGGCGGCAGAGCGTGAACCAGGTCCGGACCCGCAGGCGCACCCCACCGGGCCGGGGGCAGTTGAGTCGGAGTCGACGGCGCAGCGCAAGCACCGCTCGCGCCGACACTGGCCGCGTACGATGCTGGCGACGCTGCTGATCCTGCTGGGCACTCTTCTGACCCCCGTCGCGGCTGTCGGTGCATGGTCGCAGGTCGCGCTGACCGACACCGACGCGTTCGTCGCCACCCTGGCGCCGCTCGCGGAGAATCCGCGGGTGCAGGACTACATCACCGACCAGGCGATGGTCGCGATCGAGGAACGGGTCGACATCGACGGCCTCGTGGACGAGGTGGTCGACGGTCTCTCCGACCTGGTGACGCGCCCGGTCGCGATCGCGGCCCTGGAGGCCGTGCGTGAGCCGGCGGTCGCGGGCGTGCGGTCGAGCATCCGGCAGGCCGCTGAGCGGGTGATCCGCTCGGAGGAGTTCGCCGTCGTGTGGGAGCGGACCCTACGGCTCTCGCACGGGCAGCTCATCGCCGGCCTGCAGGGCGACCCGTCGGCGACCGTCAGCATCTCGGAGCAGGGCCTGGGCCTGCGCGTCGGACCGATCGTGGAGGAGGTTCGATCCGCCCTGACGAGGGAGGGGTTCGCGCTGGCCGCCCGGATTCCCGAGGTCGACAGGACGATCGTCCTCGTCCAGCCCGAATGGCTCGGGGAGGCCGTTGTGGCATACCGGGCCACCGTCATTCTCGGCTCCTGGCTGCCGGTGGCTGTCGTCCTGCTGATGGCCGGCGGCATTCTTGCGGCCGTGAGCCGCCGTCGCGCCGCGGTGTGGGCGGCCGCCGGGCTGGGTGTCGGCACCCTCGTGCTCATGATCGCTCTGTCGATGGGGCGCACCGTCGCAGCGCTCGCGGTCCCGCCGAGCCGGATGCCGCAGGACGTGCTGGGGCTGTCGTACGACACGCTGGTGCAGGGGTTGTCCGACATCGCGGCGGCGCTGCTGACGCTCGCGACGGTGGTGGGGCTCACCCTCTGGCTGACCGGCCCGTTCTCCGGCGCCGGGAGGCTCCGCGCCGTCGGCACGAACGTTCAGCGCGGGGCGCACGCCTGGGCCGACCGGCACGGGCTCTCGACGGGTGGGTTCGGGGTGTGGCTGCACCGTCGACGGACATGGCTCCGGGTGGGCGTCGCGGCGCTGGCCGTCGTCGCGCTGCTGGCGGTGCGGCCCATCT
Source organism: Tessaracoccus yangjingae (assembly GCF_055326235.1). Classification (NCBI taxonomy): domain Bacteria; kingdom Bacillati; phylum Actinomycetota; class Actinomycetes; order Propionibacteriales; family Propionibacteriaceae; genus Tessaracoccus; species Tessaracoccus yangjingae. The sequence goes on from NZ_JBUZNN010000001.1 coordinate 67,087, forward strand.
CGGTCGGCGACGTGCTCGTGGTCACAGGGGTGTCGCTGGGGGTGCTCATCCTGCTTGCCCTGGCCGAGCGGCCCGGACCTGAGGGCGGGCTCTGAGCATCTGAGGATCGCATGATCGCCTCGCCGTCGCGGCGGTCATGCGATCCGTCAGGGGCGCCCGACGGCGCGGCCGTTCACCCTCGGGTGATCGGGATCTTCGACGGCTCCGGCGCGGCCACCTCGGCCACCGGAACCCGGACCTCCAGCACACCGTCCTTGTAGGTGGCGGTGACGTCGTCGGGGCTCGCGCCCGGCGGGAGCTTCACCGACCGGTAGAAGGATCCGTACTGGAACTCCGAGCGGTAGCTGTCCTTGTCCTTGTGCTCGGACTTGGCCTGCCGGTGCGCCTTGATGCGCAGCTCACCGTCGGCGATGGCGATGTCCACATCCTTGTCCGGGTCGATGTCGGGCAGCTCCGCCCGGACGACAAGGGTCTTGTCCTCCTGGAACTCCTCGACGCGCAGCCACGACTTGTCCACGTCACTTTCGAACCACCGCTGGACCATCTCCTGGAAGTCTGGCCACTCACGGCGTACCAGTGCCATGACGAACTCCTCTCCTCACCGGGGTGACCGGGTGTCACCCCGCTCACCTCCGCGTCTGTGCAGGAGGCTCTGATTCGATTCTGCGCCGGTCCCAGGGCAGTGTCAACGAGGTACGGGAGTCTCCGTCGTCAGAGGTCCAGACCCGGGATCCGGGCCTCAACCGACCACGTGCCGCCGGCGAGCGAGAGCCGTCCCACGGTGGTGAGTGGGCCGGCGATGTCGTGCGTCTCGTAGGCCATCAACGCCCACTCGCGCACCTCGAGAATCACATCCGGGGGCCCCCAGGCGTCGGCGCGGGCGGCCATCTCGGCCAGTGGCCGCGACACCGAGTAGTGCCCGACGGTGACGTGCGGCACGTATCCGCCCGCGTACGGTGAGCCGGCCATGAGCGCGGTGTTCGCCGCGGCCAGCGCGGGGGCGGAGGCGCGCAGGTACGGCACCATCGGGAAGGTGCCCCAGCCGCCGACGGCGACCTCGAACGGGCGTTGCGCGAGGCCGCGCAGCCTGGCGAGGTCGTCGGCGAGCCTGGCACGGGAATAGGGCTCGTCGACCGGGCGGGTTCCCGGCAGCGCGACCGGGCCGGCGTAGGCCAGCGTGATGTGGGGTTGGCGCTCATGCCGGGGGAGCAGCACGTCGCCCCAGTGCCCCCGGGCGGAGGACACGGCCGCGCGCACCTCGTCGACGTCGGCCTCGACGGCCCACACCAGCGCATGACGACAGCCGCCGTGCCATTCCACGAAGTCGCGGTCCTCGCACGCGACACTCTGATCAGGCGCGTTCATGGCGCAGAACCTACCCACCCTTGTGGCCGGATGTGCACTCCGCCGCCGCTCTCCCCGCCGCTCGCGCGGCTCCGCGCCCCGGCGGCGTCCCCGATCTCCCGACGCGGCGTCGCTCAGGCCGTCGGCTCCGAGTCGGCGACCAGCGTCATCAGGCCCCGCCGCGCCTCCTCCACCTGCGCACGGGCGGAGCGGAGGCGGTCTGATCCTTCGGTCGGCGGGAGGCGGGTCTCCGCGTCGACGGCGGTGACCAGCGTGGCCAGTGCCGAACGCCACTCGGTCGCCGCGGCCTGGCGTTGACCGCTCGCCTTGACGACGGCGAGCTGGCGCAGCTCCTCCTCGACCACCAGCAGCCTCGGGCGCCCGGCCTGCCACAGCTCGGCCGCCTCCGCCGCCGTGGAGGCGGCCAACACCCGCGGGAGCAGCTCGGTGTCCGTCCAGGTGAGCTCGCTGCGGACCAGCTCGAAGCGCCTGTCGATCACGTTCGCCGCGGCCCTGCTGCGCGACCACATCATGGCGGCCATCGCCAGGCCGCCGCCGACGGCGAGCAGGACGAGCAGCCACCACAGGCCGCCGTCGTCGGTCTCGCTCGGGGCGGGCTCGGGGGACGCTTCAGGGGCGGGTGAGGCGGCAGGGGTGGTCTCCGCGGGCGGGTCGCTCGACGGCGAGACCGTCACGGTTGCCGTTGCCGTTGCCGTTGCCGTTGCGGTGGTCGTTGCCGTTGCGGTGGCCGTCGGGCGGGAGAGCGAAGGAAGCGCCGTCGGCCTGGCCGGTAGGGAGATCGACGGCAGGGAGGTGACTTCGGGTAGCGAGCCTGATCCGCATCCGGCAGTCAGCGCCAAGACGATGAGGACGGCCGCGGCTGACACCCGGCGGCCCGTCAACCCTTGAATTGTCATGTCCGCTCCGCTCCGAGGCGCCTCCGCCGGCCTCGCGCCGGTGATCGACAGCTAAGGGTGGCACAGTTGCGGTGGTTGAGGCCGCCGGTTCAGGCCGGTGGCAGGAGCTGGTCCCGACAGGCCTGGACGAACCACGCCTCCCACTCCTCGGGGGACCAGAGGCACCGGTCCACGAGGAGGAGCCAGACGTCCGGGTGGTTGAGCGTCCACAGCACGTCGGTGGCGCGCCGGACGTCCAAGCCGGGGCGCAACCCGCCGTGGGCCTCGATGCTCTCGACGATGACCCGCTGATTGGCCCAGTAGTCGGTCTGGATCAGTTCCCAGAGCGCGGCCAGGTCCTCGTCGACCGGCGCTGAGTCGCGGATCACCTTGAGCAGGAGCCCGATGCGGGTCTTGATCACCCGTGAGCTCTCGGCGGTCATCTCGAGTTGGCGTCGCGGATCAGGCTCTGACAGAACCGCCTGGTACCAGCCGCGCTGGGCCACAGGGGTGTCGTCGAGATCGCCCTTCAGGGAGAGATCCCAGACGGCTCGCAGGAGCCCGGACTTGCTGGCGAAGGCGTTGTAGACCGTCTTCAGCGAAATGCCCGCCCGGGCCGCGACCGCGTCCATGGTGGTGGCGACGTAGCCCTGCTCGATGAACAGGGCGCGAGCGGCGACAGCCACCGCGATCCGGCGGTCCGCGGCCGCCCGCGAACGTCCGGACGAGTCGTAGGGGCGGGGGGTCTTGACTTCGTCGGGCAAGGAGCGCACGCTTTCAGTATTCGTTACTCATGGAGTGTAACGAATTATCGGGAAGCAGGTGTGACATGTCATCAGAGTCTGCCCGGGAACCGTCGGGCCAGCAGGTCCGGGCTCGGATCCACCACATGTGGGGGACGGTCGCGGCCTCGTGGGACCGCCATTCGGACCAGGTGGAGCAACGGGCGGCGGTGGTGAGCCGCATCATGGTCGAGGCCGTCGCTCCGGCGCCCGGCGACGATGTGCTCGAACTCGCCTGTGGGGCGGGAGGCCTCGGGCTCGCCATCGCAGAGCGGGTCGCGCCCGGAGGCAGCGTCGTCCTCTCCGACGTGGCGCCCGCGATGGTCGAGATCGCCGCCGCCCGGGCCGGTGCCCTCCCGCGCGGCGGCGAAGCGCCCGTCCCGGTCCGTGCGCGGGTCATCGATCTGGAGCAGATGGACCTGCCGGACGCCTCGTTCGACGTCGTGGTGTGCCGCGAGGGATTGATGTTCGCGCTGGACCCGGCCCGGGCGGTCAGCGAGATCGCCCGCGTCCTCCGGCCCACGGGGCGTGTGGCCATCGCGGTGTGGGGGTCACGGGACCGCAACCCCTGGCTCGGGGTGCTGGCGGATGCCGTCCAGGAGCACACCGGAACCCCGGTTCCTCCGCCTGGGGTGCCCGGACCCTTCTCCCTGGGCAGGGAGGGCGCGCTGGCAGGGCTGCTGGCCGGCGCCGGCTTCGAGGAGATCAGGGTGGACGCGGTCGAGTCGCCGACTCACGACGACTCCTTCGAGGACTACTGGCAGCTCCGCACGGCGCTGGCCGGGCCCCTGAAGTCGCGCCTGGACGCACTGCCACCCAATCGCCTGGCTGCGGTCAAGGAGACGGTCCGCGAGGGGGTGTCGCGGTACCGTCACGTCGACGGGCTCACCATTCCCGGCCTGGCCTATGTCGCCTCCGCCCGTCGTCCCGCGGGAGTGTCCCGCTGAGCGCCGCCGTCGTGGCTGGGAGTGGACTGCGGCGAGACAATCCGCCCCACCGGCCGGGGCTTCCAATCAGCGTCTGACAACGCTTGGGATGCACTTTCCGCGGCTGCCGCCGCACGAGGTCATCGTGCCCTTGACAGTGGGCGGCGCCGTCGTACATTGAGGTCGTCGTCAACCAGAAGGAGCCTGCGATGGCCGGTGCGGAGTTGAAGAATTTCAGCAATCCTGACGAGGTCCGGGAGTTCCCCCTGGGACGGGCGGACATCGTCTCGATCGGGGGCGGCCAGGTAGCGCTGCTCACCCTTCAGCCCGGCTGGAGATGGTCCGAGCACGTCAAGCCGGTGGCTGGAACGGAGCTCTGCGAGGCGCCCCACTTCCAGTACGTGATCTCCGGCCGGCTGCGCGCGCGGATGGCCGACGGCGCCGAGTTCGAGGTGGGCGCCGGCGACGTGAACCTGCTGCCACCAGGGCACGACGGTTGGGTCGTGGGCGACGAACCCGCCGTGGTGGTCGACTGGGGTGGCGCTCACGTCTGGGGCAAGCCGGCCTGACAACCGCCTGACTGGAGACATCACCCCCTGAGGGTGAGGCCGGGCGCGGCGGCAGGTAGGAGAGTGTTGTCCATCGGCGTCGACGGAGGTCTCTGATGAATGACCGTATGGGTGTCCCGGTTGGATACAACACTCCGATCCCGCGGCCGCTCCTGACGCCGGACGTGGTCGAGACGCGAGTCGGCCGCCTGGAGTTCGCCGATGGCGTGCCGACGCAGCAGACGGCGCGCGCGTTGTGGGATCACATCGACTTCGTCCGTGGCGTCGAGGTGTTCCTCAACTGCATCCCGGCGGCGTCGCTGGAGGCGATGAACATCGGGATGCAGTCAGTGGGCCTGGACGGGTGCCACAAGGTCGCCATAGCCGACGGGCTGCTGGGCTCCGATCCACTTTTCCTGACCGGAAATACTGACACGGTGTACGCGTCGGCCATGATCGACCTGGAACGCGACGGTCCGACCGTGGTCGAGGTGCCCCCGGGGTGTGGACCTGGGACGGTCAACGACGCGTGGTTCCGGTTCGTTGTCGACATGGGTGCGCCCGGACCGGATCGCGGCGCCGGCGGGCGCTATCTGATCGTCCGGGAGGACGACGACTGCGAGGTCCCGGAGGGGATGTTCCAGGCGCGGACGCCGAGTTCGGTGAACTGGCTGATTCTGCGGGGCTTCCTCGTCGGTGGCCGCCCGGACGCCTCGGCCGCCATGTTCCGTGAGGGCCTGCGGATCTTCCCGCTGGCGGCGATGGACGACCCGCCTGAGATGGAGTTCACGTCGATCAGCGGACGGGCGTTCAACACGATCCACGCCAACGACTTCTCCTTCTACGAGGAGGTCGACGCGGTGATCCAGCGCGAGCCGATCGCTCTGATCGATCCGGAGACCCGCGGCCTTCTCGCTTCGATCGGCATCGAGAAGGGCCGGCCGTTCGCCCCGGACGACCGGATGCGGGCCATCCTCGGCGACGCCGCGGCGGTGGCCAACGCGACCGCCCGGGCAATCATGTTCCGCAACCGGGACCCCGAGGCCCTCCTCTACCACGACCGGCGCTGGGTCACCGCGTTCGTCGGAGGTGACTACCGCTGGCTACGAGACGCCGGCAACGGGGGGCGCCACCTCGATGCCCGGACGCTCTTCTTCTACCTGGCGACGGTGAACACCCCGGCGATGGCGGCGAAGATGGTCGGAGTGGGATCGCAGTACGCCGGGGCGATGGTCGACGTCAACGGAGACGCCCTGGACGGCGCGCGGCAGTACCGGCTGCGCATCCCCGCTGAGGTTCCGGCCAAGGACTTCTGGTCGGTCGTCGTGTACGACCCGCAGACCCGATCGGAGTTACAGACCGGCCAGCCATTCCCCAGCCGCAACAGCGAACGCGACGACCTCCGCTCCAACGACGACGGGTCGGTCGATCTCTACTTCGGACCCGCCCCCCAGAGCGGATATGAGAACAACTGGATCCAGACCGTCCCCGGCAAGAGTTGGTTCACGATCCTGAGGCTGTACGGCCCGCTCGACGCCTGGTTCGACCAGACCTGGCGCCCCGGCGACATCGAGCCCATCACGACCTGACGAGTCTCTGACCCAAGGGATCGGGACATCTGCCCATCGCCGATAGGGTTCGGTATGCGGCACACGCGACCGCTTCGGCGGTGTCCGGGTGGCCTCGGCCCGCTTCCGAGGACGCCTCACGCGGCACGAAACATGTACAGATGCCGAACCTGTCCAGAGACAGCGATTCCCGCCCTGCGCAGGGCGGGAATCGAAGGTGGCGGAGGATACGAGATTCGAACTCGTGAGGGCGTTAACCCAACCCGCTTTCCAAGCGAGCGCCATAGGCCTCTAGGCGAATCCTCCAAGAGGAGACCCTACCGGAGCGGGTGACGCTCGCTCAAATCGCAGGCCGGACCTGAACCGGGCCCGGCCTGCGATGACGATCAGTTGTAGACGATGACCTTGTCACCGACGCGGGCGAGGTCGAACAGGCGGGCGATCGCCGCCTTGTCGCGGACGTTCACACAGCCGTGGGACGCGCCGTTGTACCCGTTGCGGGCGAAGTCCGCCGAGTAGTGGATGGCCTGGCCGCCGCTGAAGAACATCGCGTACGGCATGGGGGTGTGGTACAGGCTGGACACGTGATCCCGCGACTTCCAGTTCACCTGGAATGCGCCGTTGCGCGTCGGCGTCAGCTCGGAGCCGAACCGCACGTCGACCACCACGTCCACCTGGCCGTTGACCACCCAGGCCATCTTCCGCTGGTTCTTCGACACGCAGAAGGCGCGGCCGGTCATGCAGCGGGAGTCGAGGCGGAAGCCCTTCTGGGTCAGCGAGTTGCCGACGATGGGCTGCGGCGTCGAGGGCGACGGCACACCCGACGGGGTGGGCACGGCGGCGGGGATGGTGGTGACGGCCGGGCGCGCGTCCGAGGAGAAGTTGACGAAGCCGTTGAACCGCCAGTCGTAGACCTGCTGGACCTGGCCACCGACCAGCGTGGGAAGCGCGCCCCAGATGTAGGAGCGGCAGGCCCCGGTGCCGGTGGCAGCGGTGTTGCACTCGTTCTTCCAGCGGCGGCCGTCCTCGGCGTACCAGGAGTTGGTGGAGGCCAGCCGGTTCCCCGCCCACATGCTCTCGGGGGAGGGCAGGTAGGTGAGGTTGTTGAACGTCCAGGTGTTCTGCTTGTACCACTTGTTGTTGATCCGGACGATCACCGTGGCATAGATGTCGGTGAAGCAGCGCACGATCGTCGAGGAGTACATCTCGCAGCGGGTCTTCCACCAGCGGCCGTTGACGTTGTGATAGCCGGGGGTGACGTAGAGGGCCTGCGCAGGTGTGAGCGCGGCGGGCGTGGTGGAGGGGGCCGGCGCCGCGGTGGTGGGGGCCGCCGTGGTGCTGGTGACGGTGGTCTCCGGATCCGGCGTGGCGGACTCGGTGCCCGGGTCCACGGACTCCTCGGCCGGCGTCGCGGCCGCGGTGGTCTGGACCACCGGACCGTCGGTCGGCGCCAGGGTCTCCGCCTGCGCCAAGGGCGCGATCATCATCAGGCCGAGCGCGGCCACGGCCGCCCGCCTCAGAACTGTACGCATATCGATCAGGTCCCCCTTGTGTGTCGACCACCGGGAGTCATGCTAAACCCGCCCCCGGTGCGAGCCGAAAACGGCGGCTCGTCAGTCCTACGCCTCGGACCCTCGGGTTGGTTGCACCGGATCGCGTCAGAGCACCATGGCCGCGACCCAGCCCGCCGCCAGCAGGGGAAGGTTGAAGTGCAGGAAGGTGGGGATGACGGTGTCGCGGATGTGGTCGTGCTGACCGTCGGCGTTGAGGCCGGCCGTGGGGCCCAGTGTCGAGTCGGAGGCGGGCGAGCCGGCGTCGCCGAGCGCGCCCGCGGTGCCGATGATGGCCACCGTCGCGACGGGGGAGAAGCCGAGGGACACGCAGAGCGGCACGTAGATCGCGGTGATGATCGGCAGCGTCGAGAACGAGCTGCCGATGCCCATGGTCACCAGCAGGCCCACGAGCAGCATGATGAACGCCGCCATGCCCCGGTTTCCGCCGAAGAGCGCCGCGGAGCCCTCGACCAGGGGCGCGATCTGGTCCGTGGCCCGCATCACGGAGGCGAAGCCCTGCGCCGCGATCATGATGAGCCCGATGAGCGCCATCATGCGCATGCCGCCGGTGAACACCTCGTCGGCGTCGCGCCACTTCACGGCCCCGGTGATGATGAAGAGGCACAGGCCCAGCAGCGCGCCGACCAGGAGCGGGTCGGCGTCCGAACCGGCGAACGTCAGCCAGGCCTGGACGCCGAACGAGACCACGATCGCGGCCAGCGCGACGACGATGCGGAAACCCTTGATCTCCTTGGGCGCGTCGTGGTCCACGACGGCGTCCCGGTCGTAGTCCCTCGGCCGGCGGTAGGTGACGAACACCGCCAGGAGAAGGCCGACCACCATGCCCAGCGCGGGGATCCCCATCGCCGACATCACGTTGACGCCGCTCACGTCGAGGCCGGAGGCGATGATGTTGCCGTAGAGGATGTCGCTGAGGAAGATCTTGCCGAACCCGATGGGCAGGAACATGTAGGTGGTGACCAGGCCGAACGTCAGCACGCTGGCCACCGCCCTGCGGTCGAGACGCAGGCGGTTCATGATGATCAGGAGCGGCGGGATCAGCAGCGGGATGAACGCGATGTGCACCGGGATCAGGTTCTGGCTCATGATCGACATCACGAGGGTGCCGCCCAGCAGGCCCGCCGTCGTCCAGCGGGTCACCTTCTGCGACGTGGTGAGGTCGTCGCCGTCGAGCCTGCGGATGAGCCAGTTGGCGAGCAGCTGCGGCAGGCCTGAGTGAGCCACCGCCATGGCGAAGGCGCCCAGAAGGGCGTAACTGAGCGCGATCCGCGCCCCGCCGGCCAGGCCGTCCTGGAACGCCACCATCGTGGCCTCCAGCCCCAGGCCGGCCGCCAGGCCGCCCACGAGCGCGCCCAGGAACAGGGCGAGGACCACGTGCACGCGTGCCACGGAGAGCACGAGCATCACGACAACGGAGAGCACGACGGCGTTCACGGCAGACCTCAGGGGAGACGGCGGGGCGCGCGCAGACTATCGGACGCGCCGACGCGGCCGGGGACCGGGACGGGTCAGCCCAGGCCGTCGCGCAGGGACGCGACGAGCTCCGGGTCCGCGATCACCCGCCCTGCGAGCTTCCCGTGCCCCAGGACCGGCTCGGGGTCCAGACCCCTCAGGCCGGGCGTGTCGTGACCCAGGGCGGCCAGAGCCGCCACGAGCGCGGCGACGGCGGCCCTATGGTGCCCGTCGCCGGCCTTCACCGCGACACCCGTGCCGTCCGCCAGCCCGACGGCGAAGCACCCCTCGGCGCCCACCTTGGCCACCATGCCGGGCACCTCGCGATGCAGGACCACCTCGTCGCGCCTGCTGCCCGACGCGTACTCGGGGTGCGCCCGGAAGGCCTCGGCCACGCGGCGCTCCGGCCCCGACCGGGCCCCCGCCAGGCGTCCGAACGCGCGCGCCAGGCCCGTCAGGCTGATCGCGAACGCCGGAGCGCCGCAGCCGTCGACCACCGGCTCGCCCACGGGCTCGCCGGCGAACTCGGCGATGGCGTCGCGGCAGACGTGCTGCAACGGATGGGCCGCGTCCAGGTAGGAGTCCTGCGGCCATCCCGATCGGACGCAGGTGCGCAGCATTCCCGCGTGCTTGCCGGAGCAGTTGTGCGCGAGCGGTTCGGGGCCGTGCCCGGCCGCGAGCCAGGCCGCCTGCGCCTCCTCGTCGAGCGGCAGGCCGGGTGTGGTCTGCAGGTCGGCGGGGGAGAGGCCGGCCCCGTCGAGGATGCGGCGCACGCCATCGAGGTGGAGGCTCTCGCCCGAGTGGGAGGCGCCGACCAGGGCGAGGTCCGCGCCGTCGACGTCGAGGCCGTGACGCAGCATCGCCACCGCCTGCAGCGGCTTGAGGGAGGAGCGGGGGAGGATCTGCATGACCGCGTCCCCGGCCGCGAACCGGACGTCCCCTCCGGGCGCCGTGACCACCAGCGCGCCGTGGTGCAGGCACTCGACGTACCCGCCCCGCCACACCTGCGCGATCACCGGGTCCAAGCTGCTCACCATGGCGCGAGCCTACTGTTCCCGCGCGGGACCCCGGTCCGACGCGGGCCGCGACGATCCTCGCCGACGATGCGGTAGACTTGGCCAAGGTTCCTCGCGCGGCGGTATCTCGCCCAACTCCCCCAGGGTCGGAAGGCAGCAAGGGTAAGTGAGCTCTTCCGGGTGCGCGAGGGGCCCTTTTCTTTGCCGCTGGACATGTCGGGGCTCTGGAATAGGGTGGGGCGCGTGGACGACGAGTACGACGAGGACGAGTACGCCCCCCTGGGCGACGAGGGGTCCGGTGCGGCCGACCTGCCCGGCTTCGAGCCCATGGACGGCCCCGGACTCTTCGACGATTATCCCCCTGAGCCCGCCACGCAGCCCGGCCCCGGCCTGTTCGACACCCCAGTGGCGCTCGAGGAGGATGCCCCGGCGCTGCACGTGCCGCCGTCGAGGCTGAGCACCGCACCTCGCGTCGAGTCCCCGGCCGCGCCGCTGGCGCTGTACCGCCGGTACCGCCCAGATGCCTTCTCTGACGTCATCGGGCAGGACCACGTCACGGTTCCTCTCCAGCGCGCGCTGGCCAACAACCGGGTCAACCACGCCTACCTCTTCTCGGGGCCGCGCGGCTGCGGGAAGACCACCTCGGCCCGGATCCTCGCCCGCTGCCTGAACTGCGCGGAGGGCTCCACCGCCACGCCGTGTGGGGTGTGCGACTCCTGTCAGGATCTGGCCCGCGGCGGCCCCGGCTCGATCGACGTCATCGAGATCGACGCGGCGTCGCACGGCGGCGTGGACGACGCGAGAGACCTGCGCGAGCGCGCGTACTTCGCGCCGGTTGCCAGCCGCTACAAGATCTACATCATCGACGAGGCGCACATGGTGACGCCGCAGGGCTTCAACGCGCTGCTCAAGCTCGTCGAGGAGCCGCCGCCGCACACCAAGTTCATCTTCGCCACCACCGAACCCGAGAAGGTCATCGGCACCATCCGGTCACGCACCCATCACTACCCCTTCAGGCTCGTGCCGCCGCGCCTCCTGGCGGACTACCTGGCGCAGATCTGCCGCACGGAGGGCGTCCAGGTTGACCAGACGGCCATCCCCCTGGTGGTCCGCGCGGGCGGTGGGTCTGTCCGGGACTCGCTGTCGGTCCTGGACCAACTGCTGGGCGGCGCGGGGGAGGAGGGCGTGAGCTACACCCAGGCCGCCGCCCTGCTCGGATACACGCCGGACGCGCTGCTCGACGAGATCATGGACGCCTTCGCCGCCGGTGACTCGGCCGGTGTGTTCCGCACGGTGGATAAGGTGATTGAGGTGGGCCAGGACCCGCGCCGGTTCGCCGAGGACCTGCTGCGCCGCCTCCGTGACCTGGTCATCCTCTCGGCCGTCCCCGATGCGGCCACCAACGGGCTGCTCGACGTGGCCGCGGACCAGGCGCAGCGCCTCCAGACCCAGGTGGCCGGCATGGGCGCGGGGGAGCTGACCCGCGCCGCAGAGGTGATCGCCACCGGCCTGACCGACATGCGCGGCACCACCGCCCCCCGGCTCCACCTTGAGCTCATGTGCGCGCGCGTGCTGCTGCCCGGCGCGGACGCGGACGAGCGCGGCCTGCACGCCCGGATGGACCGCCTGGAGCGCCGCGTGGGCATGATGGGCGCAGGCGAGCACCAGCAGCCGGTGGCGGACTGGGACGACGTCGGCGAGCCCACCCAGCGCATCGAACCCCCCGCCCCGGCCCCGCAGCCGCGCGCCCAACGGTCCGCCGCTTCCGCCCAGCCGGCGCAGGACGCGCCGCGGGAGCCCGCCCAGCGCCGCCCGGCCGGGGAGCCGCCGAGGCAACGCCCCGCCGGCGCGGCACCCGCCCCGCAGCCCACCCCACCGCCGGCCGCTCCTGCGCCCGCGCCCGCGGCTGCGTCGGCCCGCCCGAGCCAGCTGTCGGCCGCCGAGCTGCGCCGCGTCTGGCCCAACGTGCTGGAGGAGGTCAAGCGCCGCCGCCGCTTCACGTTCATGCTGCTCAGCCAGCACGCCCAGGTGCTCGACGTGGCCGACGGCGTGCTGCACCTCGGCTTCACCCAGTCCGGCCCGAAGGACAACTTCGGCACGGGCGGCAGCCAGGACGTGTTGGCCGATTCCCTGATCCAGGTGATCGGGGTCGAGCTGCGCATCCAGCCGGTGCTGACCTCCGGGGACGAGCCTGCCGCCACGCCCAGGCAGCGCCCGTCCGGCGCCCCCGTCGCCCAGCCCCCAGCGCCCGAGCCCCAGCCCCAGGCGGCCCCGGACCCCAGCCCGGAGCCCGAGGTCTCCGTCGACGACGAGGTGCTGGACTCCGCGCACAACGCAGAGGAGCTGCTGAGCGCCACCTTCGGCGCCGAGGTCATCGCCGTCAGAGACATCAACGAGCCCTGAGGCGCGGCCTCAGCCCATCCCGCACCCCCACCCCAGGAGACCAACATGTTCGGAGATTTCGACATCAACGCGCTGATGGCGCAGGCCCAGCAGCTGCAGGAGGACCTGGCGCGCGCCCAGGCCGAACTGGCGGAGAAGACATTCACCGCCACTGCCGGCGGGGAGCTCGTCACCGTCACCATCAGCGGCGGCGGGGACATCGAGCGCATCGACATCTTGCCCGAAGCCTGGGACCCGGAGGACCCGGAGACGCTGTCGGCGCTGATCATCGCGGCCTTCCGCTCCGCCAAGGCCGAGGCTGACGCGGCCACCGCGGCCGCGATGCCAGACCTGCCCTCGATGCCCAACCTCGGAGGCTGATCCCTACCGTGTACGAAGGCCCCATCCAGGACCTCATCGATGAGCTGAGCCGCCTGCCGGGCATCGGCCCGCGCGGTGCGCAGCGCATCGCCTTCTACCTCCTCGACGCTCCTGAGGAGGAGGTCTACCTCCTCGCGGACACCATCCGGAGGGTGAAGGAGTCGTCCCGGTTCTGCGAGGTGTGCTTCAACATCTCGCAGGAGGAGCGGTGCCGCGTCTGCCGGGACCCTCGCCGGGACCGGAGCCAGCTGTGCGTGGTGGAGGAGTCGAAGGACGTGGTGGCCATCGAGCGCACCAACGAGTTCCGGGGGCTCTACCACGTGCTGGGCGGCTCCATCTCGCCCATCGACGGCCGCGGCCCGGCGGACCTGCGCACGCGCGAGCTCTTCCAGCGCCTCGCCGACGGCGCGGTCACCGAGGTGATCATCGCCACGGACCCGGACACGCAGGGAGAGGCCACCGCCGCGTACCTCAGCCGCATGCTGCGCGACTTCGGGGTGCGCGTCACCCGCCCCGCAAGCGGGCTGCCGGTGGGCGGTGACCTCGAGTACGCGGACCAGGTCACCCTCGGCAGGGCGTTCGAGGGCCGACGCTCCATGTTCGAGCCCGCGGACCAGGCCGGCCTGGCGCCGTGACGGCGCCGGCGGAGCCGCGCGGCTGAGGGACGCGGCTACCCCTCCGGGGTAGCTGTTCCCCCCTGACAACCGGCCCCGACGAGCCTACGCTTGGCCGTGGGCCGCCAGGCCCGCTCCGGCTCGCGAAGGGAACCCGCATGGCCTCCACCCTCAACCCGTACCTCGCCCTCGACGGCACCTGCCGGCAGGCGATGGAGTTCTACCAGTCCGTCCTCGGGGGCGAGCTGGACATCAGCACCTTCGGCGAATCCGGGGTGCCCGGCGTCGATCCCGACGGCATCATGCACGCCCAACTCACTACGCCGGAGGGCCACGTGATCATGGGCAGCGACTCCGGCGGCATGGGGCTCCAGCCGGGGGACACCGTCGGCATGTCCCTGTCCGGGGACGAGGAGAAGCTCGCGGACGTCTTCGCCGCGCTCGCCGAGGGCGGCCAGGTGGTGGTGCCGTTCGAGCGCCAGATGTGGGGCGACGACTACGGCCAGGTCCGCGACAGGTTCGGCGTCGTCTGGCACGTCAACCGGGCCGGCGGCGCCGCCTGAGCCCGGCCGGCACGGTGATGGTGACGATCATCCGGAGGTGAGCAGTGGCGGTCCGGCGGCCGCGTCGATGAGCATGTCGACGGCCCGGCGCACCGCTGCCGGCTCGTGCCCGCCGTAGTTGAGCAGGAGTCCGGTGAGCCCCGGGTTCCCGGCCCATCCGTCGGCGAGGTCCGTCAAGATGAGGCCGCGCCGCCGGCAGTCGTCGCGGACCCGGGCCGCGGCGTCGGCGGGCATCTCGAGCACGAGCAGGTGGCCGGTGTCCGTGACGCCCGTCATGTGCGGTTGGGCGCGCAGGGTGTCGATCCTCTGTTTGACCTCGGCCTGGGCGGTGTCCGCGCGACGGCGGGCGCGAGCCAGGCGCCGGCGCAGACCGCCGGCCTGGAGGTAACGCGCCAGCGCCCGCTGCACGATGGGCGCCACACCGCCGCCCAGGGCCGAGCGCGCCTCCAGCAACTCGTCCTGCCAAGCCGGCGGGGCCACCAGGTAGCCCGTGCCGACGTCGCGGCCCAGGACCGCCGCGAACGTGCCGAGGTGGGCCACCACGTCTGGTGCGAGGCTCCACAGCGGGGGGAGTGGGGGCCCGAGGTGCCGGTACTCCGAGTCGTAGTCGTCCTCCACCAGCAGCACCCCGGTGCGGGTGGCCCAGCCGATGAGCGCCTGCCGCCCGGCCGCGTGCAGGGCCGTGCCGGCGGGGAACTGGTGATTGGGGGTGACCAGGACCAGGTCCAGCGGAAGGGCCCGGTCCAGCGCTGCCAGGTCCACGCCGTCGGCGCCGACGGGGACGGGGACGACCTCGACGCCGAGAACCTCCAGGACGCGGCGGAGACCCGGGAATCCAGGGCTCTCGACGCCCACGCGGGGCCTGCTTCCCGTCCGGCGGGCCACCGCCCCGAGCAGCAGGGCCAGCCCGGAGCGGGCCCCGGCGGTGACGATCACCGACGCCGGGTCCACGGCCATGGCCCGCATGAGCCTCAGGTGCTGCGCGATCGCCTCGGCGAGGGCGGGGCCGCCAGGGGAGACGGCGGCGCGCAGCGACGAGCGCCAGAGGGCGTCGTCGAGGGGGCGGGACGTCTCGTGGCCCGAGCCGAAGTCGAGCGGAGGCGGGGGAGGGGCCGGCCGCCGCCTCGCCGGCGGGACCGCGCGGGGTGGCGCCGCGGACAGGTTGGGGGCGACACGCACTCCGGAGCGGTCCCTCGTGACCAGGTATCCCTCCGCCACCAGTTGCTCGTATGCCGCGCTGACGGTGCCTCGCGCCACGCCCAGGGTCTCCGCGGCGGACCTGCTGGAGGCCAGCACGTCCCCGCTGGCCAGCGCCCCCGAGGCGATGAGCCCGCGGACCCCGGCCGCGATCTGCGCCGGCAGCGGTGCCGCGCCGGGCGTGCGGTCGAGCGGGAGCGTGGAGAGCGCGTCGGACTCCATTGACCCAGGGTACAACTGGCCCAACAAACTGGGAAGCGTCTGGCCCTTGCCTGGTCCAGTGCGGCGGGCGAAGATCGAGCCCATGACTGCTACCGATACACCCGTGTCCCCCCGCGCCCTCGTCAACACCGGCCTGGCCGAGATGCTGAAGGGTGGCGTGATCATGGACGTGGTGACGCCCGAGCAGGCCAGGATCGCGGAGGAGGCCGGCGCCGTGGCGGTCATGGCGCTGGAGCGCGTGCCCGCGGACATCCGCGCCCAGGGCGGCGTGGCGCGCATGAGCGATCCGGACCTCATCTCGCGCATCATCGAGACCGTGTCCATCCCGGTGATGGCCAAGGCCCGCATCGGCCACTTCGTCGAGGCGCAGGTGCTGCAGGCTCTGGGCGTGGACTACATCGACGAGTCCGAGGTGCTGTCGCCCGCGGACTTCGTCAACCACATCGACAAGACTCGCTTCGACGTGCCGTTCGTGTGCGGCGCCACCAACCTGGGCGAGGCCCTGCGCCGGATCACGGAGGGCGCCTCGATGATCCGCAGCAAGGGCGAGGCCGGCACCGGCGACGTGTCCGAGGCCATGAAGCACCTGCGCACCATCAAGGGCGAGATCCGCGCGCTGGGCGCGAAGTCCGACGACGAGCTGTACGTCGCCGCGAAGGAGCTCGCCGCGCCGTATGAGCTGGTGGCCCGGGTGGCGCGTGAGGGCAAGCTGCCCGTGGTGCTCTTCGTGGCCGGCGGCATCGCCACCCCCGCGGACGCCGCGATGATGATGCAGCTCGGCGCCGACGGCGTGTTCGTGGGCTCCGGCATCTTCAAGTCCGGCAACCCCGAGCGCCGCGCCAAGGCCATCGTCGCCGCCACCGCGCACTACGACGACCCGGCTGCCATCGCTGAGGCGTCGCGGGGCCTGGGCGAGGCCATGGTGGGCATCAACGTGGCGGACGTGCCGGCCCCGCACCGGCTGGCCGAGCGCGGCTGGTGACGGTCGGGATCCTCGCTCTCCAGGGCGCGGTGCGGGAGCACGCGGCGGTCCTGGAGCGGCTCGGGCGTCGGGTGTCGCTGGTGCGCAGGCCCGACGACCTCGTCGGCCTTGAGGGGCTGGTGCTGCCCGGGGGCGAGTCCACCGCCATCGCGCGGCTGGCTCGGCCCACCGGGCTGCTCTCGGCCATCCGGGACCGGGCCGACGGCGGGTTGCCGGTGTTCGGCACGTGCGCGGGCCTGATCCTGCTGGCCGACGAGGTGGCCGACCCGGCGGCGCTGACGGGCCTGCCCACCATCGGCGGGCTGAACGTGACGGTGCGGCGCAACGCGTTCGGGGCCCAGCTGGCCTCCGGCGAGGCCGACGTCGAGCTGACCGCCGCGGCAGTCAGGGCGGGGGCGGCAGTGGCCGCGGGGCATGGGCGGCTCGAGCCACCGTCGGGCGTTCCGGGCGGGGCGCACCCTCGCATGCGGGGGGTGTTCATCCGTGCCCCGAGGATCGAGCGGGTCGGCGCCGGCGTCGAGGTGCTGGCCACCAGGGGCGACGAGCCGGTCGCGGTCCGCCAGGGCGCCGTCGTGGCGTGCACCTTCCACCCCGAGCTCGTCCCCGACCCGACCCTCCACCACCTGTGGCTGGGAGGGGTTTGAGCCGATGGATCGGGTCGCGGTGAGTATGAACGATCAAATCGGTCTTTTCGCGCGTTGACCCCATCCATCGGCTCAAACCCCCCAGTGCAGACGCCCGGCGGATGCTGCGCACGGTGAGGCCCGGGCGCAAGGCCCTCGGAATCGTCGGTGGGGTGTCGTAGTGTGTCGCGGGTGACTGAGCCAGTGATCACCGCCCGCGCGCTTACCAAGCGCTACGGCACCCTCACCGCCGTCGACGGGATCGATTTCGAGATCGCGCCGGGGGAGTCGTTCGGCTTCCTCGGGCCCAACGGCGCGGGCAAGTCCACCACCATGCGGATGATCGCGGCCACGTCCACCCGCACCGACGGCCAACTCACCGTGCTCGGCCTGGACACCAACCACCACGGCCCCCAGATTCGCGCGCAGCTCGGCATCGTCCCCCAGGGGGACCTCCTCGACGAGGAGCTCAGGGTGATCGACAACCTCACCGTCTACGGCCGCTACTTCGGGCTCCCGCGCGCCTACGTGAGGCAGCGCGCGGAGGAGCTGCTGGACTTCGCCCAGCTCAAGGACAAGCGCCTCGCGCGCGTCGACGGGCTCTCCGGCGGCATGAAGCGCCGCCTCACCATCGCGCGGGGACTGATCAACAACCCCAAGATCATGCTGCTCGACGAGCCCACCACCGGACTGGACCCGCAGGCCCGCCACGTGCTGTGGGACCGCCTCTTCCGGCTCAAGGAGGAGGGCGTGACGCTGGTGGTCACCACGCATTTCATGGACGAGGCCGAGCAGCTGTGCGACAGGCTCGTGGTGGTCGACAAGGGCCGCATCGTCGCGGAGGGGAGCCCGCCGTCGCTCATCCGGCAGTACTCCACCCGCGAGGTGCTGGAGGTGCGCTTCGGCTCCTCCCGCAACGAGGAGGCGGCCCGGGTGCTCGCGGGCATCGGAGAGCGGCAGGAGGTGCTGCCGGACCGGGTGCTCATCTACGCCGACAACGGCGAGCACGCCCTCCAGTCCGTCATCGAGCGGGGGATGGAGCCGGTCACCTCGCTGGTGCGCCGCTCGTCGCTGGAGGACGTGTTCCTGCGCCTGACGGGGCGGAGCCTCATCGAATGAGCGCGGATCTCACCACACCGGCCCGCGTCATCGACAGGGGAATGACCGCGGACCACCGCGTCGTCGCCAGGTGGGGCTGGTGGGCCGTCGTCGAGCACCACCTGCACCGGATGCGGCGCTACCTCGCCACGCTGCTCATCACCGGCATCGGCTCCCCGGTGGTCTACCTGCTGGGCCTCGGCGCCGGGCTGGGCGTCCTCGTCGACGGCGGCGAGGGCATCGAGGGCGTGCCCTACCTCACCTTCATCGCGCCGGCGCTGGTGATGTCGACGGCGATGCTCACCGCCGCGCAGGAGAACACCTACGGCGTGTTCGGTGGCTTCAAGTGGTTCAACACCTTCCCGGCGATGCGCCTGACGCCCATCAGCCCGGCGCAGATGGCCGTCGGGGTCCAGGTGGCCGCCCTGATCCGGGTGCTGCCGGTGCTGCTGTTCTACTTGGTCGCGCTGGTGCTGTTCGGCATCGCGGACCCGCTGCGGGCGCTGGCGTTGGTCCCTGTCGGGCTGCTGCTGTCGGTGTCGGTCGGGTTCGCGGTCATGGCCTGGGTGGCCACCCAGAAGGACGACCGCGGCCAGCTGTCCTTCATCGAGCGGTTCGTCGTCGTCCCGCTCACGCTGTTCTCCGGCACCTACTTCCCGCTCGAGACCCTGCCCGGCTACCTGCAGCCCATGGGCTGGGTCTCGCCGCTGTGGCACTCGGCCGAGCTCGGCCGGTGGGCCATGTACGGCCAGCCGCTGTCGGTGCGCATGCTGGCGCTCCACGTCGGGTTCCTCGTCGCGCTGGCCGGGGTGTGCGCATGGTCCTCGGTCCGCACCTTCAGGCGGAGGCTCGACGAATGACCGCCCCTCTCCAGGCGCCCGCGCCACGCGTGCCGCGCGTCCTCGCAGGCCTGTACGGCGGCAACACCCGCTCGGTGGTGGCCCGCGGCATGAGGGTGGTGGCCCGCAACAACTGGCTGATCATCCTGACCGGGTTCTTCGAGCCGGTGTTCTACCTGCTCTCGATGGGGTTGGGGCTGGGGGCGCTCATCGGCTCCGTGGAGTTCTACGGCCGCGACGTGCCCTACGCCGCCTACATCGCGCCGGCCCTGATGGCCGTGTCCGCGATGAACGGCGCGCTGTACGACTCGACGATGAACGTGTTCTTCCGGATGCGCTACGGGAAGATCTACGACCAGATGCTCTCCACCTCGCTGGGCCCGATGGACGTCGCGCTGGGGGAGATCATCATGGCGCTGTTCAGGGGGCTGCTGTACGCGTGCGGGTTCATGGTGGTCACCACTGCGCTCGGGCTGAACCTGTCGTGGACCGCGGTGCTGGCCATCCCCGCGGCCCTCATGGTGGCGTTCGGGTTCGCCGCCGTCGGCCTGGCCGCCACCAGCTTCATGACCTCGTTCCAGCACCTGGACATCGTCTATTTCGTCATGCTGCCGATGTTCCTGCTGTCGGCCACCTTCTTCCCCATCACCGTCTACCCGGAGTCCGTGCAGTGGGTGATCATGGCTATGCCGCTGTGGCACGCGGTGGACATGGTCCGGCAGCTGACCACCGGCCTGATCCAGCCGTCGATCTGGGGCCACCTGGCCTACTTCGCGGTGATGATCGCGGTGGGCACGACGGCGGCCACGCTGAGGCTGAAGGCGCTCTTCCTGCGCTGACCCGCCCCCGCCCGGTCTACCTGCCGCCGACCCCGCCCCGACGGCCGGGCACGGGCGGGCGTAATCTAGGGGCCCGGAGAGGGTGAGGCGTGGGCAACAGGGATTTCAGGATCGAAGCGGCTCGGCTCACCCCCAAGGAGCAGTTCGAGCGCTACCGCGGCATGGTGGGGGACCACCTGATCAGCTTCAAGGGCCTCTGGCCCACCCCGTCGGACTACGCGGGGCTGCGCTCCTCCTGGGCCAAGGACCTTCTCGCAGGCGTGACCGTGGGCGTGGTGGCGCTGCCGCTGGCGCTCGGCTTCGGCGTGGCCTCCGGGGTGGGGGCGGCGGCCGGGCTGGTCACCGCCATCATCGCCGGCGTGGTCGCGGCCGTCTTCGGGGGCAGCCACCTGCAGGTGTCCGGGCCGACGGGGGCGATGACGGTGGTGCTGCTGCCGCTCATCGCCAAGCACGGCGTCCCGGTGGTGCCCCTGCTCGCCATCATCGCCGGGGTCCTGGTGGTGGTCATGGCGCTGACCGCCGTCGGACGCGCCGTCGAGTTCATCCCGTTGTCCGTGGTGGAGGGGTTCACCATCGGCATCGGCGTGATCATCGCGCTGCAGCAGCTCCCGCTCGTGCTCGGGACCGAGCGCGGGGAGGCGGAGTCCACGCTGGTGTCGTCGTGGCTCACCCTGTCCGCCACCGACTGGTCACGCGCCTGGCAACCGCTGCTGGTCGCCGCGGGCGTCGTGCTCCTGCATCTCATCGGGCACCGGTTCTTCCGACACCTGCCGTTGTCGCTGATCGCCATCGTGGTGGCGACGCTCGCCGTGGAGCTGGCCGGCGCCGACGTGGACCGCATCGGGGCACTGCCCACGGGCCTGCCTATGCCCGTGCTGCCGCAGCTCAGCCTCACGCTGGTCCAGGACCTCGCCGCCCCGGCGCTGGCGGTGGCCGCGCTGGCCGCGCTCGAGTCGCTGCTGTCCGCCCGGGTGGCCGACGGGATGCGGCCCGACGTGACCCCGACGAGCCCGGACCGCGAGCTGATGGGACAGGGCTTGGCCAACATCGCCTCGGGGCTGTTCGGAGGACTCCCTGCCACCGGCGCCATCGCCCGCACCGCCGTGAACGTGCGCTCCGGCGCGAAGACCCGCCTGGCCTCGATCTCCCACGCCGTCGTCCTGCTCGCGGTGATGCTGCTGCTGGCGCCGCTCGTGTCGCGGATTCCGATGGCGGCGCTGGGCGGGGTCCTGCTGGTCACCGCCGGCCGCATGATCAACCTGAGGCTGGTGCGCACCCTCACCAGCGTGACGCGGGCGGACCGCAACACCTTCCTCCTCACCCTCGGCGCCACCGTCCTGCTGGATCTGGTGGCCGCCGTGCTCCTGGGGATCGGCATGGCGGCGCTCATGAGCCTGCGCCACATGGCGTCCTACTCCGCCGTCGCGCGCCAGTGGCTGCCCACCAACACCCGCGAGGGCGACGTTGACTTCACGCCCGAGCAGGAGCACCTGCGCTCCCGGGTGGCGCTGTTCCGCGTCGACGGTGCCCTCTTCTACGGCGACGCCCGCCGCTTCGTCGACGAGGTCACCTCCGTCGGCGACGACATCGACGCCGTGATCCTGCGCTGCCACCGGATGCGCATTCTCGACGCGTCCGGGGCGGACGCCATCAAGGCGGTGTCGCGGCAGTTCAGGGCCCGCGGCGTGGAGTTCGTGGTGCAGGGCATGACCGAGTCGCAGCAGCGCACCTGCCGGCTCATGCACGTGTTCGACGAGGACCAGCACGTCCGGGAGCTCTCCGAGGCGGTGGCCTGGGTGGATCGCGCGCTGGCACGCCCCGACACTGCCGACTCGTCCCCCGATTCACCGGAGGAGGGGCCCGCCCGGTAGGTTTGGCCCGTGCCCGAACAACGTCGTTACGAGGTCCTCCCCGGCAACCACGGCTCACGAGTCAAGGTGAAGATCCGCGGCAGAGCCATCCTGAGAACGCCCCGACTCAACCGGGGCACGGCCTTCACCCCGGAGGAACGCCAACTCCTCGGGCTGATCGGGCTGCTGCCGACGGGGGTCACCCCCATCGACGCGCAGGTCCACCGCGCCTACGAGCAGTACCTGGAGGCGCGGCTGCCGATGGCGAAGTTCCGTCGCCTCGCCGCACTCAAGGACCGCAACACCGTGCTGTTCTACCGGTTGCTCAGCGAGCACCTGGACGAGATGATGCCCATCGTCTACACCCCCACCATCGGCGACGCCATCGAGCAGTTCAGCCGGCAGTTCACCCGCCTCGACGGGGTGTTCCTGTCCATCGACTCGCCGGAGGACATCGAGGAGTCGTTGCGCGCCAGCGGCCGCACCGCCGACGACATCGACATCATCGTCGTGACCGACTCCGAGGGGATCCTCGGCATCGGCGACCAGGGCGTGGGCGGGATCCTGATCTGCCACGGCAAGATGAGCCTCTACACCGCCGCGGCAGGCGTGGACCCGGACCGCATGATCGCCGTCGGGCTCGATGTGGGCACCGACAACCTGGGCCTGCTCAACGACGACCTGTATCCCGGGCTGCGGCACGCCCGGGTGCGCGGCCGCCGCTACGACGAGTTCGTGGACGCCTTCGTCACGGCGGCCCAGCGCGTCTTCCCGCGGGCGATGATCCACTGGGAGGACTTCGGGGCCGCCAACGCGCACCGCATCCTCACCCGGTACCGCGACGAGGTGTGCACCTTCAACGACGACGTCCAGGGCACGGCCGCCGTCGTCGGGGCCGCCGCCCTGGCGGCCGTCCGGGCGAAGGGGGAGCGGCTGAGCGATCAGCGCATCGTCATCCACGGGGCCGGCACGGCGGGCGTCGGGATCGCGGACCTCATGCGCGACATGATGGCGGGGGAGGGGCTCGACAACCGGGCGGCACATGAGCGCTTCTGGTGCCTGAACAGCCGCGGCCTCATCACCGATTCGTCGTCGGGCGTGCGAGACTTCCAGCGCCCCTACGCCCGGGACGCCGCCGAGGTGGCCGCCTGGGAGGTGGACCGACGCGGCGCGGTGTCGCTGGCCGACGTGGTGCGCAACGTGCACCCCACCATCCTCATCGGAACCTCCGGGCAGCCGGGCTCGTTCACCGAGCCCATGGTGCGCGACATGGCGGCCCACGTGAACCAGCCCATCATCATGCCCCTGTCCAACCCGACGGCGCTAGCCGAGGCCACGCCGGCGGACCTGCTCGAATGGACCGAGGGCAGGGCGTTGCTCGCCACCGGATCGCCGTTCGATCCGGTGCTGCGCGACGACGTCGAGTACGTCATCGCCCAGGCCAACAACGCGCTCGTCTTCCCGGGCCTCGGCCTGGGGGTGGCGGTGTGTGGCGCCACGCGGGTGACGGACCACATGATCGCGGCGGCCGCCCGGGCCGTCGCGTCGATGGTGGGCATCCGGAGCGCCGGCGCCCCGCTGCTGCCGCGGATCAGCGACCTCCGCCGGGTGTCGGCCACGGTCGCGATCGCGGTGGCGAAGGCCGCGGCGGACGACGGCGTGGCCGCCATCGAGCTGGAGAGCCCGGTCCAGGACGTGTTCGACCGCATGTGGCAGCCGAACTACCCGGAACTCATCCTCGACTGACCTCGGTGCCCCTACCGTTGGCTGACGTGCCGCGGCCGCCCTTGCTGTCACGAGCGGCCCTTCACCGCTGGCTGAGGAGCCGAACACCGCTGGCTGAGGTGCCGCGTAGCGGCCTCGAAGCCTAAGAAACGCGAGTTGACTAGGGACTCTGCTGGTGGTGTCTGTGGTTGGGTTGGGCGGTGCGTGGTGGGGGCCGGGCCGCCCATGCTTCCGGCGGTGGCGCTTCGCGCTTGCGCCGTCAGCAACGCCCGCCCAACCTGCCCCGGCCCCCACCACCCACCGCCCTGCAGTCCCCGCCGCTACTGTTTCCCCCTTCCCGCTGGCTGAGGTGCCCACTTCCGTCGGCTGAGGTGCCGCCACCCGCTGGCTGAGGTGCCGCCACCCGCTGGCTGAGGTGCCGCCACCCGCTGGCTGAGGTGCCGCCACCCGCTGGCTGAGGTGCCGCCACCCGCTGGCTGAGGTGCCGCCACCCGCTGGCTGAGGTGCCGCGTAGCGGCCTCGAAGCCTAGAAAAAGTGAGCTGACAAGGAACGTTTCTGAGGCTTCGAGGCTCGTCGCTTCGCTCCTCGCACCTCAGCCAGCGGGGGTGGGGTTGTCGCTTCGCTGCGTGCGCTTCGGGCAGCGGGGGTGGGGTTGTCGCTTCGCTGCGTGCGCTTCGGGCAGCGGGGGTGTGGTTGTCGCTTCGCTGCGTGCGCCTCGGGCAGCGGGGGCGGGGTTGTCGCTTCGCTCCTCGCACCTCAGCCAACGTCGGGGAGGTCAGCTGGGGAGGAGTTCGTCGATCCGGTCGAGGACGTGCGTGGGGCGCTGGTCCTCCGGCAACGCCGCGACATCGGCCGCCGTCGATTCCCCCGTCAGCACGAGGGCCGATGCCATGCCGGCCTCCACGGCCATCCGGATGTCGGTGTGCAGCCGGTCTCCCACCATCACGCACCGCGACAGCTCCAGTCCCAGCCCACCCAGCGCCGCCTCCAGCATCAGCGGCGACGGCTTCCCCAGGCTCACCGAGCACGTCACGCCCGTGCAGGCCTCGATGGCCGCTGTGATCGCCGCGCAGTCCGGCTCGCCGCGACCCCCGGGGAACGGGCAGAACCGGTCCGGGTTGGTCTGGATGAGGATGGCGCGCTTGTGGAACCACAACGCGTCGAACGCGATCTGCAGCTTGCGGTAGTCGAAGGTGCGGTCGTAGGAGGCGACGACGACGTCGATCTCGGCCGGATCCTCGGTCAGGCGGAACCCGGCCTCCCGGAGCGCCCGCTTGAGCGGCTCCTCTCCCACCACGAACAGGGCGGCGTCAGGGTGGTGGTCCAGCAGCCACCGGGTGGTGGTGACGACGGTGTTGGCGATGTCCTCCAGCGCCGTCGGCAGCCCCAGCGCCTGCAGCTTGGCCTGGTACTGCTGGGGGTCCTTGGTGGCGTTGTTGGAGAGGAACTTCACCGTCTTCCCCTCCGCCCGGAGCCCCTCGATGAGCCTGCGCGCGCCGGGGAGCAGCTCGTCTCCCAGGTAGATGGTGCCGTCGAGATCGAACACGTAGGCGTCGTACCACTGGGTGGGGGTGGTGATCATTGGGGTCTCCTTGCGGGCCGGCCACGCTGTCCGGGTGCTGCCCCAACCCTGCCACGTGCGGCCGCGGGCGGTTGACGCAATTAGGCCGCCCGAGAGCGGGCAATCGGAAGAAAGCCGACTCGTTCGGAAGCGAAATCCAACCTGAACGCAGGTAGCGTCAGCCTCACCTTCAGTAACAACGGTGTCGCGCAGTGGAGCGCGAAGGAATGAGAGCTCACATGGCTACAGTCGTCGTCCTCGGTTCAGGCATCATGGCCAGCGCCCTGACCACGCCCCTGACCGACAACGGGCATGAGGTGCGGCTCGTGGGCACCCACCTGGACCGCGACATCATCGACTCCATCAAGGCCACCGGCGTCCACCCCAACCTGGGGCTGGCGCTGCCGGAGGGCACCACCGCGTACCAGCTCGAGGAAGCCGCCGAGGCGTTCGACGGCGTCGACCTCGTCATGAGCGGCGTCAACTCCTTCGGCGTCCGCTGGGCCGGCGATCAGCTGGCCGACCTGCTCCGACCCGGCATGCACGTCATCGCGCTCGCCAAGGGCATGGAGGCCGACGACGAGGGCAACCTCACCATCCTGCCCCGCGTGCTCGCCGGCCGGATCCCCGCCGCGCTCCGCGAGCAGCTGACCTTCTCCGCCATCGCCGGCCCCTCGATCGCCGGCGAGGTCGCCATCCGCCGCCACACCTCCGTGGTGTTCACCGGCGACGACGAAGGCGTCCTGAACATGTGGCGCGACCTGTTCGCCACCGACCACTACCACGTGTGGACCAACACCGACTTCGTCGGCGTCGAGGTGTGCGCCGCGACCAAGAACTGCTACGCCTTCGGGGCCGGATTCATGTCCGGCATCCTCGACGCCATGGGCGACGCGGCCGGGGACCGCTACGTCAACTTCAACTACGGCGCCGCGCTCTTCGGGCAGGCCTCGATCGAGATGGTCGACTTCATGGACCTCCTCGGCGGCCAGCCCACCACGCCCATGGGCCTCCCGGGCATCGGCGACTGCTTCGTCACGTCCATGGGCGGCCGCAACGTCAAGTGCGGCAGGCTTGTCGGCTCGGGGCTCACGTTCAGCGAGGCCGCCGCCCAGATGCCGGGCGTGACCCTCGAGGGCGCGGCCGCGATCAGGGTGATCGGGGAGGCCATGATCCGCCTGACCGAGCGTGGCGTCGTGGCTCCCGGACGGTTCCCGCTGCTGCGCCACCTCCACGAGGTGGTGGGCCTGGACCAGAGCGTCAACGTGCCCTGGGACGCCTTCTTCGGGAGCAACGGATCCGGCGTCGCCTGATCCCCCGCCACAGCCCCCTGACGACCATGAATGAGATGAGGTGATGACATGAACCGGCCAGCAGCCATCCTCGCGCAGCTCGAAGCCGCGCGGACCGTGAACGCCGACGACCTGGCCGCGGAGCTCGAGGTGAGCCGCCGGACCATCTCCACGGACGTCGCCGGGCTGCAGGACCTCCTGGGAACGGCGGCCTCGATCACCGTCGACGACGGGCGCTACCGCCTGCTCATCGCCGACCCGGCCCGCTACCGCGCCGTCAAGGCGAGCGTCGCCGACGACGTGTCCTTCAACGACCCGGCCGCCCGCGCGTCGTACATCGTCTCAAGGGTCTTCCGGTCGCTCGTGCCCGTGCGGATCGAGGAGCTGGCCACGCGGATGTCGGTGGGTCGCACCACCGTCGTCGGAGACCTGGCGCGCGTCCGGGCGATGGTCGCGGAGTCGGACCTCGCCATCACCGGCCGGCCCAACGTCGGCCTTCAACTCGAGGGGCCCGAACTCCAGCAGCGCCTGCACGTCCTGCGCTGGCACTTCCCGATGGCCTACCCGCTCGAGCCGTGGCAGGAGCGGGTGGAACAGATCGTCCGGGCCATGGCGGCGGACGCCGGCCTGGACCGGGCCCACGCGCCGGAGCTGGCGCGGTGGGCCACCGTCGCGGTGGACCGGGCGCGGATGGGCCGCGACATCGACTACCTTCCGCAGCGCTACTCGGGTCTCGCCGCGACCCCCGCGCACGCCTTCGCGGCGTCCGTCGCGGAGCGGCTCGGGGCGGAGCTGAGCGTGGAGCTCACCGGCGACGAGGTCACCTTCCTGACCCTGCCGGTCGCAGGGATGCGGGCGCCCGAGGACGCAGTGGCGGCCGCCCGCTTCACCGCGACCGGCGACGGCGAGACCCTGGTCCGCGAGGTGCTTGCCGCGGTCAACTCCGAGATGGACATCGACCTCGCCGGCCGCAGGTTCATGTCCGAGTTCGCCCGCCACGTGGCCTACATGATCAACCGCATGCGCTACCGGATCTGGGTCGACGACTCCGCAGTCGGCGACATCCGCGACGAGTACCCCGTCGCCTACCAGATGGCCACCGTGGCCTCGCAGGTGATCGCATCGCAGGTCGGCCTCCCCGTCGACGACGCGGAGGTGGCGCTGCTCGCCGCCTACTTCCAGGTGTTCCTCGACGGCGGAGAGGCCGAGCCGCCCGCCTTCCTCCGCGTGGCGATCGTCACCACCACGGGCCGCGTGACCGCCGAACTCCTCCGCCAGCAGCTGAGCCGGCTCCTGCCGGCCTCGACCCGGTACGAGGTGGTCAACCTGGCGGACGCGACCCAGGAGGCGCTCGAGGGCGTCGACCTGGTGGTCGTGAACGGCGACGACGAGGTGGCCGCGGCGGTCCCCGTCCTGCGGGTGACCCGGATCCTCGACCGGACCGGACTCGAGCGGCAGCTGGGCAGGCTCCAACTCCACATCCCGCTCGACCCCGGGGGGCACCGCAGCGGATCGGTGCTCGCCGGCGCGCTCGACGAGGCCCACTTCTTCGCCCTCCCGGCAGGGACGGCCTACGAGGACGCCGTGGACTACATGACCGGGCACCTGGAGGCCCGCGGCCTGGTCGAGCAGGGCTTCGGCGACCGGATCCGCGAGCGCGAGGCCCAGTCGCAGACCCGGCTGGATCCGTGGCTGGGATTCCCGCACGCCCCGGTCGAGACCCGCACCAGCGTCATGCTCTCGATCGGCGTCGTCGCCCCCGACGGGAGCGACGACGGCGTGCGGCTCATCGTCCTGCTGGGTGTCCCCTCGGATCCGGGCAGGAGCGAGGGCGTCCTGGTGCAGGTCTACGACGAGGTGCTCAGGCTCGGCTCCCGGCGCGACCTCATCGACCAACTGAGCCGGGTCACCACGTTCGAACAGTTCTACTACTTCCTCGAGAGACACCCCCTGACAGAGAGAGAACGCTGATGTTCTGGATCCTCATCATCGCCCTGGGCCTGGCCTGGATCGTGCAGTCGGTTCTGTCCTTCAAGCAGACGCAGGCGTTCACCAAGCTGTTCGTGGCCCTGCGGCGGCGCGGACGCGTCGCCATGGGCAAGTTCCGCGGCGGCCTCGTCCAAGGCGCGATCGTCATGTTCGTCATCGACGAGGACGGCGTCATCACGGAAGGGCAGCGGCTGCACGGCGTCACCGTGCTCGCCCGCTTCCGGGCCTTCGACGAGTTCACCGGCTCGCACATCGCCGACCTCGACCCGGCCCTGGCGAGCCACTGGGGCAGGTCGATGGTCAAGGCCGTCGCCAACGCCCGCGACAACTACCGCATCATCACCGGAGGCGGCACCGCCCCGGAGCCGCCCACGGCCCTGACCCGGGCGCTCGGCAGGGTCTCGGGCGTCGCGTCCAGGTTGAGACGCAGGCCCGCCCCCATCCCTAGCTGACATCAATCCATCCGGGCACAGTCGCCCATCACCCCGCAGCCCCACCGTGGGGCTGTGTAGACGGGGCTGCCTCGCGCTGCCCCGATCCGAACCCTGAAAGGAGTTGAGATGAACATTCTCGACTATCTCGTGCACGGTGCGGAGTGGTTCATCGGTCTCTTCCGCGAAGGTGCAGACACCTTCGTCGCGTGGATGACCGGCATCGTTCCGCTCGTGCTCGTCCTGCTCATCGCGATGAACTCGTTGATCGCCCTCATCGGTGAGGACCGGATCAACCGGCTCGCCGCCAAGGCGGGCGGGAACGTGGTCAGCCGCTACCTGATCCTCCCGTTCTTCGGCTCGTTCTTCCTCACCAACCCCATGGCATTCACGCTGGGCCGGTTCCTGCCAGAGGCGCACAAGCCTGGCTACTACGCCTCGGTGGCGCAGATGATGCACACCAGCAACGGCCTCTTCCCCCACAACAACCCGGCGGAGCTGTTCGTCTGGATGGGCATCGCCCAGGGAATCATGTCGCTCGGCCTCAACACGGGCGACCTCGCGATCCGCTACCTCCTGCTGGGGGCGGTGCTCAACTTCGTCGGCGGGTGGGTCACCGACTTCACGACGAAGTACGTCGCCAAGCAGCAGGGCGTCACCCTCTCGACCACAGTGAAGGCCTCCCATGTCTGAGTACCGCACCATCACCATCTCCCGCGGCGCCGGCGGCTACGGCGGCCCCCTCACCATCACCCCTGATGCCAAGCGCAACAAGATCGTCTACATCGTCGGCGGCGGGTCACGGCCCGAGGTGGTCGACAGGATCGCCGAGCTGTCCGGCGCCGAGCCGGTCAACGGGTTCACCACCTCGGTGCCGGACGACGAGCACTTCGTGGCCATCATCGACTGTGGGGGGTCGCTGCGCTGCGGCCTCTACCCGAAGAAGAACATCCCCACGGTCAACGTCGTCCCCACCGGCAAGACGGGGCCGCTGGCCCAGTACATCAACGAGGGGATCTACGTCTCGGCAGTCGGCTCCAACCAGGTCTCGCTCGCCGACGAGCGCGAGCTGGTCAGCGTGGGGGCCGCCGCGGCCACCGCGTCCGGATCCGCGCCGCACGCGGCGCCGTCCCCCTCCGCCACGGCCTCGCCCGCCGAGGCGCGGCCGTTGAAGCTGACGGAGCAGATGGCCCGCCAGCCCCGCAAGAGCATCCTGCAGAAGGTCGGCCTCGGCGCCGGGCACGTCATCGCGGTGTTCTACCAGGCCGCCCGCAACGCCGTGCAGACGATGCTGCAGACCATCATCCCGTTCATGGGCTTCGTCGCCATGCTCATCGGGATCATCCAGGCGTCGGGCCTGGGCGTGTGGTTCTCGAACCTGCTCACCCCGCTGGCCGGCACGGGCTGGGGTCTGCTGCTGCTCGGATTCATCTGCTCGTTGCCCTTCCTCTCGCCGCTGCTCGGTCCCGGTGCCGTCATCGCCCAGATCATCGGCACGCTGATCGGCGTGGAGATCGGCAAGGGCAACGTCCCGCCGCACCTCGCGCTCCCTGCCCTGTTCGCGATCAACACGCAGAACGCCTGCGACTTCATCCCCGTGGGCATGGGCCTGGCCGAGGCCGAGCCGGAGACCATCGAGGTGGGCGTCCCGGCGGTCCTGTACTCGCGCTTCCTCAACGGGGTCCCGCGCGTCGCGGTGGCCTGGCTGGCCAGCATCGGCCTGTACTCGGCCGCCTGAGCACCCACAGACAAGGAGAAACACCATGGCGTACGCCACGACCATCCTCGAGGTCGGTCCCGAGGCCCAGGCATTCCTCGCCGAGTCGATGGCCATCACCTTCGCAGGCGATGCGCCGGAGGCCCTGCGTCCCTACTGCTTCCTCATCGGGAAGGCAGAGCTCACCGGCGACCTCGCCGTCGGCCAGACCGTGAGGATCTCAGAGCAGGCGTGGACCATCACGGCGCTCGGCGAGGTGGCGCAGCAGAACCTGGCCAACCTCGGCCACGTCACCCTCGTCTTCGACGGCGAGGCCGAGCCGAGGATGCCCGGGGCAATCCACCTCACCGGCGTCGACGGGGAGCCCGCCCTGGTGCTGGGCGCGCAGCTGGTGTTCGGGTGACCAGCCAGGCGCTCGCCGACGCCCTGGCCCGCGCCGTCGACACCCGTGCCGCCGCCGTGGGCCGGGGGGTGGTGGCCGACGCCGGCCGCCACCTCGCGGCCCACCTGGGCAACGGTCCCTACATCGTCGTCGCCGACCAGAACACCTGGGCGGCCGCGGGGCCGCAGCTGGCGTTCTCGCTGCAGGACGCCGGCTGCGCCACGGTTGCCCCGCTGATCTTCCCGGGCAGGCCCACGCTCTACGCCTCCTACGAGAACTGCGAGGCCATCAAGGAGGCGATGGGGGAGGCCACCCCCATCGCGCTCGGATCCGGCACCCTCAACGACCTGGTCAAGCTGGCCGCGTTCGAGATGGGCCGCGACTACGCGGTGGTCGGGACCGCCGCCTCCATGGACGGATACACCGGCGCCGGCGCCCCGATGAGCGAGCACGGCGTCAAGGTCACCCGCAACTGCAAGGCCCCGGTCGTGGTCGTCATGGACCTCGACGTGGTGGCCGCGGCGCCGGGCTTCCTCACCGCCTCGGGCTACGGCGACCTGGTGGCCAAGATCCCGGGCGGGGCGGACTGGATCCTGGCCGACGTCACCGGCGTCGAGCCCGTCGACCAGGACGTGTGGTCCATGGTCCAGTCCGGGGTGACTGCGGCGCTGTCGCGGCCCGCTGCGCTGGCAGCAGGCGACCCGGATGCCTTCGAGGGCCTGGTCGAGGGCCTGTGCCTGTCCGGACTGGCCATGCAGGCCTATGGCGGCACCCGACCGGCCTCCGGGGCCGAGCACTACTTCTCCCACCTGTGGGAGCTCGCCCACCTCGGCGCAGACCGGGAGCCGCCGCTGTCGCACGGGGACAAGGTGGCCATCGGGTCTCTGGCCATGTGCGCCTTCTACGAGGCGCTGCTGGCCCGCGACCTCACCACGCTCGACCTCCGTGCGGCCGTCGACGCTCGGCAGCCGTGGCACGAGATCGAGGCGGACATCCGCGCCCGGTTCGACGGGGCGCTCGCGGACCACGCCGTGCGCGAGACCAGGGCCAAGTACGCGTCGGGCGACGAGTTGTACCGCAGGTTGCGGCCGCTGGTGGACCAGTGGCCCGCGGTGGCCGACCGGCTCCGTGCGCAGCTGATCACCACCGCGCAGCTGAGCGACCAGCTCCGCCAGGCCGGGGCACCCTCCCGCCCTGCAGACATCGGGCTAACCCCCTACGACGTGCGGGCCACCTTCCCGCGCGCCATGTACTACCGCTCCCGCTACACCGCACTCGACGTGGCGTGGGAGCTCGGCATCGTCGACGACCTCGTCGACGACGTTTTCGACCACATCTGGATCTAGAGAAGGACCCCCCAAATGCCAAGCCGTGAAGTGACCATCGCCTCCGCCTCGGGCCTGCATGCCCGCCCCGCCAACCTGTTCGTCCAGGCGGTGAACCGCCTCGGCATGCGCGTGACCATCCAGAAGGAGGGCCGGCCCCCCGTCGACGCGCGCAGCATGCTGGGCGTCATGACGCTCGGCGCGAAGCACGGCGAGGTCGTTACCCTGGCCGCCAGCGGCGACGGAGCCGAGGCCGCCCTGGACACCCTCGCCGCGTTCCTCACGATCGACCACGACCAACCGGCGGCATGAGCATCCGCGGGATCGGCGTCAGCCCGGGCTCGGCGCACGGCCCGGCGGTCATCGTCACCACCAGTCAGATCACACCCCCCGGCGTGCGCACCGACGACCCGGCCGCGGCCGAGGCCGCCGTCGCGGAGGCGCTCGATGCGGTCGCGGCGGACATGGAGCTGCGCGCCCGCCGGGCCGACGGCCACGCCCGGCCGGTGCTCGAGGCCACGGCGATGATGGCCCGCGACCCGGGGCTTCTGTTCGCGGTCGGCTCGTTCACCGGCGAGGGCCACGGCCCCGTCGACGCGCTGTACCTGGCGGTCGAGCAGTACTGCGAGCTCCTCGCGGGGCTCGACGCCTACATGGCCGAGAGGCAGAGCGACCTGCGTGACGTCTTCCAGAGGGCCGCCGCACGACTGCTCGGCCGCCCTGCACCTGGGGTGCCGGAGTTCGACGAGCCCAGCATCATCGTGGCGCTCGACCTTGCGCCGGCGGACACCGCGACCCTTGATCCGGCCCGCGTGCTCGGCATCGTCACCGAGGCGGGCGGGGTCACCTCCCACACCGCGATCCTCGCGGCGCAGTTGGGCATCCCCGCCGTCGTCCAGGCCACCGGCGTGCTGGCGGCCGGACCGGAGACGCTCGGTCTCGACGGGGCCACCGGCGAGGTCATCATCAATCCGGACGCCGCGATGACCGCGGTGCTCGGCGCGCGCAACGAGCACCGGCTCGCGCTGCAGGCCTTGTCACAGGGGCCCGGCGCCACGCGCGACGGTCACCGGATCCAGATCCTGGCCAACATCGGCACGGCCGACGACGCGCAGCGCGCGGCGAAGGCCGACGTGGAGGGCTCCGGGCTGTTCCGCACCGAGTTCCTGTTCCTGGAGCGCACCACCGCCCCCTCCGTCGAGGAGCAGACGGCCACGTACACGGCGGTCTTCGAGGCGTTCACCGGCCGCAAGGTGGTTGTCCGCACCCTCGACGCCGGCGCCGACAAGCCCCTGGCCTTCGCCGACCTGGGGCGCGAGGAGAATCCGGCCCTCGGAGTGAGGGGACTTCGCCTGCAGCGCGAGCGCGACGACCTGCTCACGGACCAGCTGACCGCACTCGCGACGGCGCGGGAGGCCACCGGCGCCGAGGTCTGGGTGATGGCGCCCATGGTGGCCACGGCGGAGGAGGCGGCCTGGTTCGCGACCCGGTGCCGCGACGCCGGTCTCCCGACGGCCGGCACCATGGTGGAGGTCCCGGCGGCCGCGCTGCGGTCCGGGCACGTGCTGGAGGCCTGCGACTTCGCCTCCATCGGCACCAACGACCTCTCCCAGTACCTGTTCGCCGCCGACCGCATGAACGGCTCCCTGGCGCACCTGCTCAGCGGCTGGCAGCCCGCCCTGTGGGACCTCGTCGCCGCCACCGTCCGCGGCGCCGACGGCAAGCCTGTCGGCATCTGCGGCGAGGTTGGCGGGGACCCGCTGCTCGCCCTGGTGGCGGCCGGCGCGGGCGTCTCGTCGCTGTCCATGGCCGTGGGCAAGGTGGGCTCGGTGAAAGCCTCGCTGGCCCGCCACGACCTGGACACCTGCCGCGCGATGCTCGACGCCGTGCTCGCCAGCCCCGGACCGGAGCAGGCGCGCGCCGCCGTCGTCGGGATGCTCGACGCGGAGGTCGCGGAGGCCCTCGCCTAGAGGGTTTCGCCGGGGAGAGTGACGCCCACCTGGCGGCGCAGCTCGTCCATCGTCGCCATCACCGCGAGCGTCTCGTCCAGCGGCAGCAGATCCGACTCGGGCCTGCCCTCCGAGATCACCGTGGCGAGGTGCGCGGCCTGGTAGCACAGCCCCGCGTGGTCGCGGATGGCCGGCTCGTCGGAGGATGCGATCCCGCCGTCGCGACGGCGGACCGTGACCACCTGCGGGCCGTAGAAGGGGCCGGGGATCTCGAGGCGCGCCTCGTCGCCGGCGATGAAGGCGCTGGTCGGTGTCGGGGCCGCCAGCGTCGTGGTCACGATGCCGTGCGCCATGGGGTGCCGCTCGAAGCCGGTCAGCACGGCGGAGATCTGACGGTCCACCCCGGTGAACGCCCTGGTGCCGGCCGCCACGGCCGCCCCGGGGGTGCCCAGCGCGAAGTGCGCGAAGCTGACCGGGTAGACGCCGAGGTCCAGCATGGCGCCGCCGGCCTTGGCCGGGTCGAAGAGGCGGAAGTCGGGATCCTTGGGGAACCACTGCCCGTGGTCGGCGAAGGCGGTCTCGATCTCACCGAGCGCGCCGTCGGCCAGCACCTGGCGTACCACGTCCATGTGGGGGAGGAAGCGGGCCCACATGGCCTCCATGGCGGCGACGCCGGCCGCGCGGGCCGCGTCGACCACCTCGGTGGCCTCGGCGAGGTTGCGGGTGAAGGCCTTCTCGACCAGCACGGGCTTGCCGGCGGCGATCGCGAGGAGCGCGTTGTCGCGGTGCTCGCTGTGGGGGGTGGCCACGTAGACGACGTCCACCTGCGCGTCGGACACCACCGCCTCGTAGCCCACGAGACTCCGCTCGATCCCGTGCCGGGCGGCGAACTCCGCGCCCTTCCCGGCGGTGCGGGAGCCGACCGCCACCACCCGTTGCCGGGTGTGGGCGTGCAGCGCCTCGACGAAGCGTCCGGCGATCCAGCCGGTGCCGAGTACCCCCCACCGCAGTGGAGGGGCGGTCATCGGGTCAGCGGTGCGGGGGGAGGGCAGGTGCAGCGTCATGCGCCCCAGTCAACCACGCTCCCCGTCGTGTCACCTTCGCGTCGAGCCGGATCTGGCTCTCAAGAGCCGTGGAACGATCAAATCCCTGATTCTCGCGGTTGAGGCCCAGATCAGGCTCAACGTGCCGTGTCGAGAGCCGTGTCAGGCTCAACTCCCTCACAGGACGGTGGGGCGCGCGTTCCGGGGCGGGGTGAGGGCCGGGGTCAGCGCCAGCGCCAGCAGCGCGGCGATGGGCACGACGATCAGCGCCCAGCGCAGGCTGACGGTGTCGCCGACGATGCCGATCAACGGCGGGCCGGCGAAGAAGCCGAGCCGCATCAGCCACGTGACGAAGGTCAACCCCGAGCCGTGCGCCATGCCCGGGAGCTCGTCGGCGGCGTGCATGGCCGACGGGATGGCGGTGGCGATGCCCCAGCCCGCGCAGGCGAAGCCCAGGATGGTGGTGACCGGGTGCGGGAACGCCACCGCGACACCCATGCCGGCCGCCGCGATGCTCACGCCCAGCGTCACAGCCGGGCGGGCGCCGATCCGGTTGACCAGCGCGTCGCCCGTGAACCGGCCGATCATCTGGGCGCCCTGCAGCGCCACGAAGGCGAGGCCGGCGACGAACGGGATCACCGTGAACATGCCGTCCATGTAGATGGCGCCCCACGACGCGGCGCTCTCCTCCACCAGGCCCACCGACGCGCCCAGCAGGCCGAGCGCGATGAGCCGCAGCCACAGCGAGGCCGGGATGCGGCGCTGCGGACGGACCTCGGCCGCCGCCTCCTCGTCGACCGGCTCCTGATCCTTGCCGGGCAGCAGCAGCGTGCGGGCAAACAGCGCCATGGCGCCGAAGACCGCCGTCGCCATCAGGGCCTGCAGCCACAGCGCCATGCCGATCTGGGCCGCGATCGAGCCGAGGAAGCCGCCGCAGACCGCGCCGATGGACCACCAGCCGTGGAACGAGTTGAGGATGGTGCGCCCGTACAGCTTCTGCACCCGCAACCCGTGGGCGTTCATCGAGATGTCGGTGATGGCGTCCATGGCCGCCATGGTCGCCAGCGAGGCCGAGAACAGCAGAAGCGTCGGCGCGTTTGCCACGGCGTTGAGCATGGCGATGCCCGCGATGAGCGTGACCCCCGCCACCGTCGCCGACGAGAACCGGCGCACCAGCCGGGCGGTGAACAGGCCGGCGATCAGTCCGCCGACCGGCCCCAGGCCCACCGCGACACCGAACGCCGTGTTCGACGCCTCCAACGCCACCTTGATCTCCGGGTAGCGGGGCAGGATCGAGGACCAGGCCACCCCGTTGAGCCAGAACAGCAGGATGACGCCCCAGCGGGCGCGAAGAACTTCCTTCGACATGTGGATCTTCCGATGTGGGGTGGGCGCCGGGGGCTGTGAGCCGGGGCCGGGCGCGGGAGGCGTAGCGCTTCGATCCTGCCAGATCGCCGACCGGGCACCAAAGTCCGGCCGCGCGGGGGCCCGCGGCCCGCTTTCTCGCCCAGGGGCGAGTTCGACGGCGTGTCGTGCCCGCATGCACGGGCGCGGCTAGCCTGAGCGACATGAACTTCGACGTCGTTGACCTCATCCGGACCAAGCGCGACGGCGGCAGGCTGAGCCCCGCCGAGATCGACTGGGTGATCGACGCCTACACGCGGGGCGCCGTCGCCG
Organism: Tessaracoccus yangjingae; assembly: GCF_055326235.1. Lineage (NCBI taxonomy): Bacteria > Bacillati > Actinomycetota > Actinomycetes > Propionibacteriales > Propionibacteriaceae > Tessaracoccus > Tessaracoccus yangjingae. Next base: position 103,875 of record NZ_JBUZNN010000001.1, read on the forward strand.
ACTACCAGATGTCCGCGCTGGCCATGGCCATCCTGATCCGCGGCATGGAGCGCGACGAGATCGCCCGGTGGACCGCGGCCATGATCGCCTCCGGCGAGCGGATGGACTTCTCCACGCTCAGCCGGCCGACCGCCGACAAGCATTCCACCGGGGGAGTGGGGGACAAGATCACGCTTCCGCTCGCGCCTCTTGTGGCGGTGTTCGACGTGGCGGTCCCGCAGCTGTCCGGCCGCGGGCTCGGCCACACGGGCGGCACCCTCGACAAGTTGGAGGCCATCCCCGGCTGGCGCGCGGCGCTGAGCAACGAGGAGATCTTCGCGCAGCTGGAGGACGTGGGCGCCGTGATCTGCGCGGCCGGCTCGGGCCTGGCGCCCGCGGACAAGAAGCTCTACGCCCTCCGCGACACCACCGGCACCGTCGAGGCCATCCCGCTGATCGCCAGCTCCATCATGAGCAAGAAGATCGCCGAGGGCACCGGGGCGCTGGTGCTCGACGTGAAGGTGGGCTCCGGCGCGTTCATGAAGTCGCTGGACCAGGCCACCGAGCTGGCCCGCACCATGGTGGACCTCGGCAAGGATGCCGGCGTCACCACCGTCGCGCTCCTCACGGGCATGGACACGCCGCTCGGGCTCACGGCCGGCAACGCGTTGGAGGTGCGGGAGTCCATCGAGGTGCTGGCCGGCGGTGGCCCGGCCGACGTGGTGGAGCTGACCGTCCAGCTCGCCCGCGAGATGCTCGCCGCCGCGGGAAGGCCGGACGTGGACCCTGCCCCCGCGCTGCGGGACGGGCGGGCCATGGACGTGTGGCGGCGCATGATCGCGGCGCAGGGCGGCGACCCCGACGCTCCCCTGCCCGTGGCCGAGCATCAGCACACCATCGCCGCCCAGGGCGACGGCTACCTCAGCCGGATGGACGCGTACGCCGTCGGTGTCGCGGCATGGCGGCTCGGCGCCGGTCGTGCCCGGAAGGAGGACGATGTCCAGGCGGTGGCAGGGGTGGAGATGCATGCCAAGCCGGGCGACCGCGTCGTCGCCGGCCAGCCGCTGTTCACCCTCCACACCGCCACCCCGGAGCGCTTCGACCGCGCGGTGGAGGCGCTCGACGGCGCCGTCGACTACTCGGAGGCCGCCCCCGACCTGCCCGGCATCGTCCTGGGGCGGGTGGACTGAACCGGAAGTTGAGAAACCGGGAGCCGGCCACCCCAGCGGCCGGCTCCCGGATTCCGATCGTGCAGGCCCGTCAGAGCTCCGTCTGCGTCCTCCCGAAGGCGGTCTCCAGCGTGCGCAGCTCGTCGACGAGCTCCCGGGGGAGGCGCCACCCGAACGTGTCGAACCAGCGCCCGATGCGCGGCACCTCGTCGCGCCACTCGCTCTCGGTGTAGGAGACCACGTCGCGCAGGTCGTCCTCGTCGATGTCCAGCCCGTCGACGTCCAGGCTGCCCTCTGCGGGCAGGAACCCGATCGGGGTCTCCACCGCCTCGGCGAGACCGTCGACGCGCTGCGCCACCCACTTGAGGACCCGGCAGTTCTCGCCGAACCCGGGCCACATGAAGCGGCCGTCGGCGTCGCGCCGGAACCAGTTGACGTAGAACACCTTCGGCAGCTTGTCCGCGTCGGCGTGCCGGCCGATGCTGATCCAGTGCTGGACGTAGTCAGCCACGTGATAGCCGATGAAAGGCAGCATGGCCATCGGGTCGCGGCGGAGGACGCCCACCGCCCCCGCAGCGGCGGCGGTGGTCTCCGACGAGCACGTGGCGCCCATGAACACCCCGTGCTGCCAGTCCCGGGACTGGGTGACCAGCGGGATGGTGTTCTCGCGACGGCCGCCGAAGATGATCGCGTCGAGCGGGACCCCCTGAGGCGAGTAGTAGTCCTCCGAGAGGATGGGGCACTGGGCGATCGGGGTGCAGAACCGGCTGTTGGGGTGGGCGGCCTTCTCGTTGGGGCGGCCACCGACGGGGCCCGTCCCGGCGCGCCACTCGCGGCCCTTCCAGTCCGTCACCACCTCCGGGGGCTCCCGAGTCATGCCCTCCCACCACACGTCGCCGTCGGGGGTGAGCGCCACGTTGGTGAAGATCGTGTTGCCGGCCTCGAGCGTGCGCATCGCGTTGGGATTGGTCTCGTAGCTGGTACCCGGCGCCACCCCGAAGAACCCGGTCTCCGGATTCGTGGCGTAGAGGCGTCCGTCGGCGCCGAAACGCAGCCAGGCGATGTCGTCGCCCAGGGTCTGCACCGTCCACCCAGGGATGGTGGGCTCGAGCATGGCGAGGTTGGTCTTGCCGCAGGCCGACGGGAAGGCCGCGGCCACGTGGTACTGCCGGCCCTCGGGCGAGGTGAGTTTGAGGATCAGCATGTGCTCGGCCAGCCAGCCCTCGTCGTGGGCCATCGCCGACGCGATCCGCAGCGCGTAGCACTTCTTCCCCAGCAGGGAGTTGCCGCCGTAGCCGGAGCCGTAGGACCAGATGAGCCGCTCGTCCGGGAAGTGGACGATGTACTTGATCTCGTTGCACGGCCACGGCACGTCCTCATGGCCATCGCCCAGCGGCATGCCGACGGAGTGCAGCGCCGGCACGAAGTCCGCGTCCGTCTCCTCCATGCGGGCCAGGGTCTCGGCGCCCATGCGGGTCATGATCTTCATCGAGAGCGCCACGTAGGCCGAATCGGAGACCTCGACGCCGAACTTGGGGTCCTCGGCGTCGAGGCTGCCCATGCAGAACGGCATCACGTACATGGTGCGGCCCACCATGGCGCCGTCGTAGAGCGGCCTCATGATCCGCTTCATCTGCTCCGGGTCCATCCAGTTGTTCGTGGGGCCGGCGTTGCGCTCGTCCACCGAACAGATGAAGGTCTGGTCCTCCACACGGGCCACGTCGTCGGGGTCGGTGCGGGCCAGGATCGAGTTGGGCTTCAGCTTCTCGTTCAGCCGGATGATCGTGCCCTTGGCCTCGAGCTCTCGGACGAGGCGGTCCCACTCGGCGTCGGACCCGTCGCAGTAGTGGATAGCGTCCGGCCTGCACAGCCCGACCACTTCGTCGAGCCAGGCCAGGAGCCTGGGGTGGGTGGGTGCGATGCCGGTGGCGGGAAGGTCGGAGCGGGTCAGGGAACGGGTTTCGGTTGCGGTTGACATGGGTCTCCTCATTGCGACACTGCCTCGGGTGTACGCATCGTCATTGAGCGTTTCCGCCTCCACCGTAGCCCCGAGGGGCCGAGCCCTGCAGGCACCCCGTTCTATGGACCCCTGATACCGTCGATGGCATGCGCAGTGCCATCCTGGCCGTTGGGGCCGTCGTCGTCGTGTCCGGGCTCACCTCGTGCACCGGAGCGGCGCAGACGCCACTGCAGCCCACCGCCGGCCAGACGACGCCCGCGGCCTCCCCGATGCCGTCGACCACCGCCGCGCCGGCGGAGTCCGCCCAGCCCGCCCCGGAACCGGAGCCGTCGCTGGAGTTGGCGCCGACGGCGTCGCTCAGCCCCGTCGAACAGCCCACCCCCGAGGGAGGCCCGTGGTCCGCGGTGGCCGCCTCGCTCAGCAGCCCCGAGCAGGCGCGCGCCCAGGCCGGCCTGCCCGCGTCGTTCCAGGAGTTCCTGGGCGTCCGCCTGGGCTACGCCGACGAGACGGGGTGCGTCACCACCCAGGTGGACGTCAGGGCGGTCCACCGCGACGGGTTCGTCTTCGGCGAGGAGCAGACCACCTGCGGCGACAGCCTCACCGTGTGGGGCATCACCGAGCAGCGGTGGCACTACATCGTCGCGTTTCAGGACGCGATGCCGTGCGCGGACCTGACCCAGAACGGTGTCCCCACGGGAGTTCCCGGCCTGCGCTGCCTGGACGCCAACGGCGCCGCCACCGACTACTGACGTCGGCCGGGTGGGTTCCCTATGCCAGAGCCATCCCGATGTACTTGATCTCGAGGAACTCCTCGATGCCCTCGGGCCCGCCTTCGCGCCCCAACCCGGAGCTCTTCACCCCTCCGAAGGGGGCGGCCGGGTTGGACACCAGCCCGGAGTTGAGCCCCACCATGCCTGACTCCAATCGCTCGGCGGTGGTGAGCGCCTCGGTGAGGTCCTCGGCGAAGACGTAGCTCATCAGGCCGAAGTCGGTGTCGTTGGCCAGCGCCACGGCCTCGTCGACGGAGTCGACGGACACCACGGGCGCGACGGGGCCGAAGATCTCCTCGCGGAAGCAGCGCGACGACGGCGCCACGTCCGCCAGCACCGTCGGCTGCATGAAGTGGCCCGGCCCCTCGACCCGCGAGCCGCCCACCACCACGCGGGCACCGTCGGCGACGGCCTCCCGGACCATGGCCTCCACGTCGTCGAGCGCCGAGGCGGACACCAACGGCCCCACCTCGGTCCCGGACGCCATGCCGTCGCCCACGCGCATGGCGCCGACGCGGGCGGCCAGCTTGGCCGTGAACTCGTCGGCCAGGCTGCTGTGCACGATCATCCGGTTCGCGGCGGTGCAGGCCTGCCCGATGTTGCGCATCTTCGCCACGAGCGCGCCCTCCACGGCGCGGTCCACGTCCGCGCTCGGCAGCACCAGGAACGGCGCGTTGCCGCCGAGCTCCATCGAGGTCTTCAGCACGTTGGCCGCGGCCTGCTCCAGCAGCCTCACGCCCACGCTCGTGGACCCGGTGAAGGTCAGCTTCCGCAGCCGCCTGTCTGCGATGAGGGGGCCGGTGGTGGCGGAGGCCGAGGACGACACGAAGCAGTTCACCACGCCGGCGGGCACGCCCACCTCGTCGAAGACGTCCATCAACAACAGCGACGTGAGGGGAGTGAGCTGGGCCGGCTTCAGGACCGCGGTGCAGCCGGCCGCCAGGGCGGGCCCCAGCTTCCGGGTGGCCATGGCGAGGGGAAAGTTCCACGGGGTGATGGCCAGCACCGGCCCCACGGGCTGCTTCGTGGTGAGCAGCCGCTGCCCGCCGACGGGGGCGACGGTGTAGCGGCCGTGGATGCGAGGGGTCTCCTCGGCGAACCAGCGCAGGAACTCCGCGCCGTAGGTGACCTCGCCGCGGGCCTCGGCCAGGGGCTTGCCCATCTCGCGCGTCATCGTCTCGGCGAACTCGTCGGCCCGCTCCAGGATCCTGGCCCAGGCGGCCCGGAGCAGCTCGCCACGGAAGCGCGGCTCGGTGGCGGCCCATCCGGCGGCCGCGTCGACGGCGGCGTCGAGGCATGCCATCGCCGTCGCGGCATCCGCGTCCGCCACCCTGGCGAGCTCCTCGCCGGTGGCGGGGTTCTCGACGCTCAGCGTGGGCTCGTCGTCGGTGAACCGGCCGTTGACGTAGTGGGTGGTGCGCAGCGCGTTCCAGGTCATCGTCGCTCCTGAGATCGGTGGTCCCCCCAGCTTAGGGAACCACCGATCCGCCTCCTCGCCGAGGGCGTGTATTGACCGGTACCTGCTGAGGACCGGTGCTCTGGGGCGACGGGGGTAGGTCAGCCGACGATCGTGTTGCCCGCCGCGGTGGTGGCGGCGTCGTACACCGCGGCTGTCTTGGCGTCGAACTTCGGCCCGTGCATGGCGGCGATGCCGGAGTAGCCGTAGGAGTTCACCGACATCGTGACGCCGGCGCCCTTGGCGAACTCGACGTACCAGGGTCCACCGGAGGATCCGCCGGTCATGTCGCTGGGGACGCGGTAGGTCAGGTCGTCGTTGAGGGGGTCCGTGCCGAGCGGGCCCTGGGAGTAGATGAGCTCCCTGCCCTCGTAGGGCGCCCCCGCGGGATAGCCGAACAGGTGGGTGTCCGCGCCGGCGGCCTGGGTCTCGAAGACGATCTCCTGGTCCCCGACCGTCTGGTCCAGCTGCGCCGGCGCCTTGCCGTTCCCGCCCAGTCCGACGACGGCGAAGGCGTAGTCGTGCAGGGTTGCCTCTGTGTTGAACCTCCGCTGCGAGGTGAAGCCGCGGTGGGCGACGAGGGCGGTGGCGGTCCAGCAGCCGAACTGGGTCTCGGCGCAGAAGGACCCGCTGCGCGTCAGGTCGACGGGCTTCGAGTCATAGTCGGGGACGAACAGCCAGTTGGTCGCGAACTGCGCCTTCTTGTTGTCGAAGACGCAGTGCGCCGCGGTCACCACGATCGACCTGCCGCTGACGGCGTCCTCGACGACGGAGGCGGAGCACACGTAGTAGGACTTGCCCATCGCGAAGAGCACCTTGCCCGTGGTCTTCTGGACCAGACCGGCGTCCACCCACGGAGCGCCGAGCGCGGCGGCGGTGGGCTCGGCCACCTGGGTGAAGGTCCCGGTGGCCGGGTCGCGGACGAAGTCGCGTGGCTTGGCCTGGGCCACCTTGTCCTTCGTCCAGAAGTCGACGATCCGCTGGTGCTCTGCCCTGGAGCTGCTGTCAGCCGAGGCCTGCGTGGCGGGCATCACGGTGAGGGCGAGCAGCATGCCCGCTGCCAGCGCCGCCGATCGAAGTAGCTTCACGTTCATGGTCCCGCTCCTTTGCGCGATACGTCCCCGATACCGCGACGGGGAACGCTGCGCCGATCGTATGCCCCGAACGGGGCACGACAGGGCCGGTCTCTCAGGATTCCCGGTGGAGCTTCGCGTTCTGCCTGGGGATGTGGATCTCCTTGAGGATCATGAGCAGCGAGGCCGTGACGGGAACCGCCACGAGGGCGCCGAGGAGGCCGAGGAGGCTACCGCCGACCATCGCGCCGATCAGCACCAGGGATCCGGGGACGTCGACGGCCTTGGTCATCACCTTGGGCGTGAACACGTAGGCCTCCAACTGCATGTAGGCGAACATGACGACGGCGAAGATCAGCGCCGAGACCGGCGAGCTGAAGAGGGTCACCACCGTGATCAACAGCCAGGAGATGACCGGACCCACCATGGGGATGAAGGTGATGAACAGGGCCAGGAACCCCAGCAGCGCGGCGAACGGCGCCCCGAGGATGGTCAGCAGGAGGAACGTGAAAACGGCGTTGGCGGCCGCCAGGATGGCCATACCGGAGACGTAACCGCCGACGGCCTCGCTGATCTGCTCGGTCATCTCGCCCAGCTTCGGCCGCGAGTAGGCCGGGGCGAGCTGCAGGAGGGCGGACTTCATCGCCCGCATCGAGGCGAGGAAGTACAGGGTCAGGACCAGGACGATCAGGCTGGTGGAGATCAGCTGGACGACGCCGGTGCCCACCGCCAGGGCGCCCCCGCCGATAGCAAGGATGTTCTCCGGGTTCGACAGCCAGGCCTGCGCCTGCGCCAGGAGCGCGGCATACAAGTCGCCCTGCCCTGTGGCCTGGCTGATCGCCTTGAACCAGTCCGCGTTCTGCAGGTTGGCGATGTAGCCGGGCATGGCCCCGGCCAGCGCGGCCACCTGACCCACCGCCACGGGGGCCACGATGGCGACGACGGCGCTGAGGATGAGGGCGAACGCCGCGAAGACCACGCCGATCGCCAGCCCGCGCGACATCCGGTGGTTCTCCAGCCACTGGACGAGCGGCTCCAGCGCCATGGCGATGAACAGGGCGGCCCCGATCGAGACCAGGACCGTCGACAGTGAAGCCAGCGAACCGCCAAGCGCGATCGCGACGAGCCCGCCGGCCGTGACTGTGAAGCCCCAGGCGAACGGGCGCCTGAGGTCGACCGCCACGCGGCGGGTCGCCCGCGGCGGCGGGGGAGCGGGTACGGCCGTGGCGTGAGCATCCGGCGTGGTGAGGGCATCGTCCCGGGACAGTGTGTCTGCGGTCGGGTCTGTGTCGGCCATGGGTGCAGCGTAGGGCCCGTGCCCGAGTGGTGCGTCACCCCCGACGGGGGATGGACCGCAGGGTGAACAAGCTCCAAGTCCCCGGAAAGCAACAAGTCCGAGGAAGGGAGCAAGCTCCACTTCTCTCGGACTTCGTCGGGGTGTTCCGGGACTTCGTCCCTCCAACCCCTTCCTTGGCCTCGGAAGTGAACAAGCGCCGAGTCCCCAGAAAGACAAAAGTCGAGAGGCATGGGCGCTTGCCCACTTCTCTCGACCTGCGTCGGGGTGACAGGATTTGAACCTGCGGCCTCGTCGTCCCGAACGACGCGCGCTACCAAGCTGCGCCACACCCCGATTGGCCCTGGGGCCAACGGAGATACTAGCCCATCGGCACGGTCAGTGTGAAACCGGAACAAGCGTCAGCAGGGTGACCTCGGGGCGGCACGCGAACCGGTACGGAGCGTACGGGGAGGTGCCCACCCCGGCCGACACGTGGAGTTGCGAGGTGCGCCCGCCGAAGCTGTGCGAGGACAACCCCTTGACCCGGGCGGCGTCCAGGTCGCAGTTGGTGACGAGCGCGCCGTAGCCGGGCACGCAGACCTGGCCGCCGTGGGTGTGCCCGGCGAAGATGAGGTCCATCCCATCGGCGGTCATGGCGTCCAGGAGGCGCAGGTAGGGGGCGTGGGTGACGCCGATGTTGAGATCCGCCTGGGGGTCCGCCGGCCCCGCTACCGTCGGGTAGTCGTCGCGGCCCAGGTGGGCGTCGTCGACCCCGCGGAAGGCCAGCGTGTACCCGTTGACCTCCAGGGTCGCCCGACGGTGGGTGAGGTCCACCCAGCCGTGCTTGGCCATACCGTCGCGCAGCTTCTCCCAGGGAAGGTTGGGCGAGGAGGGCCCCGTCGCTTCAGACGCGCCGTGCGTGAGGTATCGCAGCGGGTTGCGGAAGGAGGGCTTGTAGTAGTCGTTCGAGCCGAACACGAACACGCCCGGCACGGACCGGAGCCTGTTCCAGGCCGCGAGGAGCGGGAACACCGCCTCCGCCTGGGCGATGTTGTCACCGGTGTTGACCACGAGGTCCGGCTCGAGCTCGGCCAGCGACCGCATGAAGTCGAGCTTGAAGTGTTGGCTGGTGGTCAGGTGGATGTCGGAGACGTGCAGAATCCGCAGCGGCCGCCCGCCGGCCGGCAGAATGGGCACGTCCACCCGCCGCACCGTGAACATCGCGGCCTCGGCGAGGCCCCAGCCGAAGCAGGCGGCGCCGACGGCGGCGGTGGCGCCGAGGGCGCGCAGCACCGGCCGCCTCATCGGTTGGGGTTGCCCGGCGGGTTGGGGGCAGCCGGTGCGGCGGCCTCCTCCGCCGGCGCCTCCGTCGCGGGAGGAGCGACGGGTTCCGGCGCCACGGGTTCAGGCTTGGGCTCGGGCCGTGGGCCCTGCGAGACCTTCAGCTGCACCGTCGAGAACTTGATGGCGGATCCGGTCGGCGAGATGCCCAGGAACGTGCCCTCCGGGCGGCTGCTGTAGACGCTCCACCGCTCCGTCTGGAAGCCGGCCGCCTCGAGCGTGCGCTTGGCCTCGTTGTAGCCCATGCCGGAGACGTCCGGCAGCGGAACCTTCACGCCCTCGAGCACCTCGGAGGTGGGGGTGGTGAAGGCGGTCTTCGGCTTGTCCGCGAGGGCCGCCGCCATCGCGGCCTTCCAGATCAGGCCGGCGTCGCCGCCGCCGGAGCCGCGCAGGTAGGTGCCGCTGGGGAGCCGGACGTTCTTCAGCGTCTTGTTCCTGGTCTCGTACCACGGGTTGGTCTTGTCGATCGCGATCCAAGCCGCGCCGGCCATCTCGGGGGTGTAGCCCGCGAACCAGACGGCCTGGTTGTCGTTGATGGTGCCGGTCTTGCCTGCCTGGGGACGGCGGTCGGCCAGCCGCGCCGGGCGGCCGGTGCCGTTGTTGATGACGCTCTGGAGGATGTGGTTGACGCCGTCGGCGATCTCGGGGCGGATCACCTGCTGGCAGTCGGCCGGCGGAACCGCCAACTCGGAGCCGTCCTTCGTGACGACCGACTCGAGGACGATGGGCGTGCAGTGGATGCCACGGTTGGCGAAGGTGGCGTACGCCTCGGCCATCGACAGGGGAGTCACCTCCGCGGTACCCAGCACGAACGTGGGGTAGTTCTGGTTGATCCGGAGGTCCTGGCCCGTCGACATCTTGACGCCGGCCGCGACTGCCTTGTCGATCGACGCACAGATGCCCGCGTCGGCCTCCAGCTGCAGGAAGTAGGTGTTGACGGAGTCCTCAGCGGCGCGGATCATGTCGATCTGGCCGTAGCCGCGGTTGTAGTTGCGCACCGTGTGGTCCTGCTTGAACACGAACGGGCCGGTGCAGTTCTTGAAGGTCATGCCCTCCAGGGGCAATGATTCCGGCGCGGTGTACTCGCGCCCCGGGGTCATACCCAGGTCCAGCGCGGCGGCCATGGTGAACGTCTTGAACGTCGAACCGGCCTGGTAACCCTCGGCGCCGCCCATGGAGCGTTCGACGTTGTAGTTGTAGTAGGTCTCCCCGGGGTCCGTGCCCATGTCCGGCCTCGACTGGGCAAGGGCCACGATCAGCCCCGTGCTGGGCTGGATCAGCGCCGCGCCGGCGAGGACGGGATCCGTGGGGGCGATGAGGTCGGCAACGGCCGCCTCGGCCGAGGCCTGCGCGGAGGGGTCGATCAGCGTCTGGATGGTCAGACCGCCGCGGTTGAGCAGGTTCTCGCGCTCCTCCTGCGTGTCGCCCATCGTGGGCATCTGGTCGCTCAGGAGCGTGCGCCGCACGTAGTCACACAGGAAGGGGTACGGCGACGAAGTGCAGCCGTTCGCGGTCCGGGTCACCTTCGCCGGGTCGAACGGGACCGCCTTGGCCTCGGCCGCGCGCTCCTCGCTGATGATGCCAAGCTCTGCCATGCGGTTCAGCACGAAGTTGCGGCGCTCGATGGCCTTGTCCGGGTTCTTCACCGGATTCAGAGCAACCGGGTTCTGCACGAGCCCAGCCAGCATCGCCGCCTGGTCCAGCGTCAGGTCCTTGGCCGTCGTGCCCCAATAGTGCTGCGCGGCGGCTTCGACGCCGTAGGCGCCCTCACCGTAGTAGGCGATGTTGAGGTAACGCTCGAGGATCTCGTCCTTGGTGAGGCGCTCCTCCAGAGCCATGGCGTAGCGGGCCTCGATGATCTTGCGGTCGATCGTCACCTCGGTGGCCTTGCGGACGGCCTCCTTGTCGCCCGCGGCGACGGCGGACTCGACGCGGACCAGCTTGACGTACTGCTGCGTCAGCGTCGACGCGCCCTGCGTGTCGCCGGTCATCGTCTTGACGAAGGCCCTGCCGAAGCCCTGGAAGTCGATGGCGCCGTGCTCGTAGAAGCGGTGGTCCTCAATAGCGATCTGAGCGTCCTGCATGGCCGGGGCGATCTCGGAGAGCGGCACGTAGACGCGGTTCTCGTTGAAGAAGGTGGCCAGCACCGAGCCGTCGGCCATGAGCACGCGGGAGCGCTCCGACTGTGGCGGCGTCTCCAGATCAGCCGGGAGGAACTCCAGCGAGTCCGCCGCCATCTTCGCGCTGCCGCCCGCGAGCGCGGCGAACGGCACCGCGAGACCCGACAGGAGCAGGCCGGCGAGCACGCTCACCGCGAGGAACATGAGGACGGAGTACGCCTTCTGGCTGAGGGAGGCAGACTTCATGGGCCCAAGTTTACGTGAAGGGTCCCAAGAGCCCATGGTCCGCGCGCTGGCTTGCGTTTTTGCGTCCTTTACCCCCTGTTGCGCATGGCCGTTCATGCGCTAGCGTCAGCGTTATCTGACAGTGACTGCGCAAGGGAGGGCAGCTGATGTCACTCGCTGAAGTGAGCGAATGGACGCTCCACGCCAAGTGCCGCGACATGGCCGATGCTCTGTTTCCAGAGGGCAAAGACCAGAAGCGTGCAAGATCGGTGTGCGTCGGGTGCCCTGTGCGCTCGGAGTGCCTGGCCGAGGCCTTGGACAACCGGATCGAGTGGGGTGTCTGGGGCGGCATGACGGAACGCGAGCGGCGCGCGCTGCTGCGTTCACGCCCAGATATCGACTCGTGGCACGACGTCCTGGTGGACTATCACGACACCGCGGACGCCAACATCTCAGTCCTTCCCACCCGGGCCGGCGTCCGGCCCTGAGAAACCACTGACCAGTCAGGTCTTCGTCGTGAGCGGCACTGGTCGGAACTCCTAATCGCGCATGTACCGGGCCGGGATATCGGCGATCCTTGCCCGGTCCCATGGTCTCGCCCAGCCTCCCAGGTCGAGCACCCAGTCCACCAGGTGCGCGGTGAGCCCCCAGATGAACTGTTCGCCCAGCACGAACGCGGGCCCCTCGAATCCGCTCGGGTGATGCCCGGTCACGCGGACCTCGGGGGACGTCAGCGCAGACACGGCGAAGGCGTGGACCGCCCCGGTCTCGGCGGGGTCCCGCGCGTGCAGCGGATGCCCGCCGGGCCACACCGCCACCACCGTGGTCACGTCGTAGCGTGACGCGGGCACCCACAGCGGTGGGAGCTCGCCGAGGATGGTGACGTGTTCGGCGGCCAGCCCGATCTCCTCGTTCGCCTCGCGGAGCGCGGTGTGCCGACGGTCTGCGTCGGTGGTGTCGACGGCCCCCCCGGGCAGGGCGATCTGGCCCGCGTGGCGGCGCATGGTCTCGGCCCGGGTGACGAACGTCAGAGCCGGATCCGCCTCGTCGGTGAACAGCATCAGGACCGCCGCCGCGCGTTCGCCCCGCGGCGTCCTGTCCATGCCGATGTGCCGGACGCCTGGCCCGTGGACCAGCTCCCGGCTCAGTTGCTCGAAGGCCTCGGGGTGCCTCATCGCACCCCTAGATACTCGTCGGCGAGCGCCGTCAGCTGCTGGGTGGACTCGAACGGACCGGCGTGGACGCCTGCGATCCTGCCGTCGGCGTCGACGAAGTAGGTGGTGGGGAGCCCTGGCACCCGGAGCGGCACCTGCAGGGTCTTGTCCTCGTCCACGACGTGGGGGTAGTTCCATCCCACGAGCCCCGCGAACTCGATGGCCCAGTCCGGCTTGGGATCGTTGTAGTTGACGCCGACGAAGGACACGCCGTCGAGTTCGGCCAGGCCCTCGCGCAGGTAGGGCGACTCCTCACGGCACGGTCCGCACCACTGCGCCCACAGGTTGACGATCGTGGGGGTCCGGGGGAGTCCGGCCAGGTTGACCGCACCGTCGCCGCCGAGGCAGGCGAGCTGGGTCTGCGGGAGACCTCCGGGGACCTGCGTGGCCTCGGGATCCGTGGCGGGACACTCCGGCAGCCCGAACTGCCGGCGCAGCGCCTCGAGGTCCGTCGGCGCGGAGGAGGACTGCCCGGGCGAGGGCGGCGTTGTCGAACCTGCCGGGGATGCGGGGATGCTGCCGCAGGCCGCGAGCACGAGTGTCGCGGCGAGGGCCGGAAGCAGGCGCACGTGGGTCACACGGCCGAGATTACCCGCGTGGTTCCCGGATGAGACGGCGAGCCAGCTCCGGATCCTGTTCTCCGAGGCCGCGCGAGGGGCATAACTCCCGGACTGGGCAGGCGCCGCAGGCCGGTCTCCTGGCGTGGCAGCAGCGCCGACCGTGCCAGATCACACGGTGACACAGCATGACCCATTCCTCGGGCGGGAACAGGGCCGCGACGTCGCGCTCCACATCGTCGGGGCGGCTCGAGGCGGTCCACCCCAGCCGGCCCGAGACCCGGATCAGGTGGGTGTCAGGCGTCACCCCGGGCACGCCGAAGGCGTTGCCCAGCACCACGTTCGCGGTCTTGCGGCCCACACCCGGGAGCGTGATCAGCTCCTCAAGGGTCGCGGGGACCACGCCGTCGAAGTTGTCGACGATCTGCTTGGCGAGGCCGAGGATGGCGGTGGTCTTGTTCCGGAAGAAGCCCACCGGGCCGATCAGTGCCTCCACCTCGGCGCGATCCGCCGCGGCGAGGGCCTCCGGGGTGGGGTACCGCCTGAACAACTCCGGCGTGACCGAGTTCACCCGCCGATCGGTGGATTGGGCGGACAGCACGGTTGCCACCAGCAGCTCGAACGCCGAGGTGAAGTCCAGTTCGCATTCGGCGTCCGGATAGGCCTCGGCGAGGGCGCGGTGGACGGCGGCGGGGCCGCCCATCAGACCTCGACGATCAGCTCGACCTCGACGGGCGCGTCGAGCGGGAGGACCGACACTCCGACGGCGGACCGGACGTGGGCCCCGGCGTCGCCGAACACCTCTCCGAAGAGCGCCGAGGCGCCGTTGGCCACGGCGGGTTGTGCCGTGAAGCCGGGCTCGCTCGCCACGAAGACCACCACCTTGACGACCCTGCGGATCCTGTCCACGCCGCCTGCGACAGCGGCTGCGGCCGCGAGGGCGTTGAGGGCCGCGACTCGGGCTGCCTGGGCGCCCGCCTCCGGCGAGACGGCTCCGCCCAGCTTGCCGGTGGTGACGAGAGCTCCGGCCACGCTGGGGAGCTGGCCGGAGGTCCAGACCTGGTCCCCGACGCGGGTGGCCGGCACGTAGGCCGCCACGGGCGTGGCGACAGGCGGCAGCTCGATCCCGAGGTGGGCCAGGCGCTCGGACGCCGACATCAGTGGGCCTGGACGGGCCGCTTGAAGTATCCGACGAGGGTGTCGGGGTTGGGGCCGGGGGCCAGCTGGATCAGCTCCCAGCCGTCCGAGCCGAAGTTGTTGAGGATCTGCTGCGCCACGTGCGAGAGGATGGGCGCCACGAAGTATTCCCACTTGGTCATGGGGCCAAGCCTGCCATGTCCCCGGCCCCGGTGGGTACCTGGCGCAGGCCGCGCCGGGTGAAGGTCAGGGACGTCCGAACGTGTTCTCGAGGTCCGCGTCACGGAACCTCGGCAGGTCCTCGGGCCTGATCGTGACATCGGTGCCGCCGGTGCGCGAGGCGATTGCGGCCACGACGGCGTCCAGCGTGGCCTTGGCCTCGCTGATGGTGGCCTCCGGCATCTTCACCTGCTTGAACTTGTTGCGGCCGAGGACGGCCAGGACGGCCGCGATCGCGAGGGACAGCAGCACGCTGGCCAGGAAACCGAGTGTGAAGGATGACCACGGCCCGAGCGGGGTGACGGCGTACAGCAGCAGCCCTATCGCCAGCGCCACCAGGATGACGAGCATCCAGATGGCGTGGAAGGCGAACACGGCCGCACCGGCGAGGTAGCCGGTGCCGATCCCCGCGGCCTTGGCGGCGGGCTTGAGCTCGGCGGCCGCCAGCTCGGATTCGCGGGCGACGAAATCCGAGACGGCGTCCTTGATGTCGACCAGCGGGTGACTGGGCTCAATAGGCATGGTGCTCCTTTCGGCACTGGCCAGCCTAGTGCCAGCCCTGGCTGCCGGGGCGAGGACCCGGCGTGCAGACTCAGAGGTGGATGGCCAGCGCGTTGTCGGGCAGCACCACGGGTCCGGTCAGTTCGGCATGATCCACCCAGGCACGCCAGCACAGGAGCTGGAAGGGGAGCTTGAGGGTCTCCCCTGGGCGGACCGCCCCGTCGTAGAGGTCCGCCACCTGGCCCAGGAGCGGCGCCAGCTGGGTGTCGTCGAGGTTGGCCGCCAGCGGCTGGGCCTTGACCAGACGCTGGAGCTCGTCGCGGCTCACGGACTGCCAGACGCGGAACGCGCGCTCCTCCACCTCCGGGAAGTACTTGCTCGCGCTGAGGGCGTCGAGGCTGTGATGGCCGTACTCGCCCTTCATGGCCAGCGGGTCGTAGCGGCGCAGAAGGGCGGCGAGACGCCGGACCCACGGGACGGTGTCGTCGCGCACCAGGTACGAGGCGCTGATGCACCCCCCGGGCCGGAGCACGCGGGCCAGCTGCGGGAGGGCGAGGTCCAGGTCGTAGAGGTGCAGCCCCTGATGCACGAAGACCACTTCGAAGGAGTAGGGGTCCATGGGGATGGCCTCAGGGCGGGCCAGCACCGGTGTGACGTTGCGCAGGCCGCGGAGACGCGACAGCCGCCCGGGGTCGTCCGTCAGGGCGAAGAGCGAGTGTCCGGCGTCCGTCAGCCGCCTGGCGAGGTGCGGATCGGGGCCGAGGGCCAGGGCCCGCACGCCGCGCCACACCGCAAGCCAGTCGAGGGCCTCGGTGGGAAGGGTGGCTCGGCTCATGGGTTCCTCTCGTGCGCGCGGTCGCACCAAGGGTAACGGGGGTCGACGGCGTCCCGGGCCACCGGAGTTGTCCACAGGCGCGCAGTGGGGTGGGATCTGCGGGGGTCTCCTCGCGATCAAGGGGCATGGATCCGATCGCCCACGCGCTGCTGTGCTCCCGTGACCCGGCCGTCATCGAGGCCGTCGAGGTGACCGCGGCGGCCATGGACGTGCCGCTGCGCGTCGCCAGGGATGCCGAGGCGGCGCGCGCCCAATGGCCGACGGCGAAACTCAGGTTGGTCTCCACCGAGATGGCCGCGCGGTGGACGTCGGCGCCTCCCGGCAGGGCCTTCCTGATCGGCACCGCTCCGGCAGAACTCGCCCGGTGTTCAGCCGAACTCGAACTGCCGGTCCTGCCACTGCCGGACGTCGGGGGCCGGTTGGCCGAGGCGCTCATGCAGGCCTCACTGGCGGGGCGCGAGCGGGGAGTCACCGTGGCGTTGATCGGCGCGTCCGGAGGGTTGGGGGTGAGCACTCTGACCGTGGGGTTGGCGCTCGGCGCACGGAGGGCCGGGTCCTCGGCGGCGGTGGTGGACCTTGCACCGTGCGGCGGTGGCCTGGACCTCGTCGCTGGGGCGGAGACGTCCGAGGGGATGCGCTGGTCAGACCTGGGCAACGCGCGCGGGGAGCTCGGCGACGTCGCGCGGAGTCTGCCCTCGGTCGGGGGCGTGCCGCTGCTCGCGCACTCCAGGGACGCGCAGGCCGCGCCGTCGCCGGGTGCGGTGTCCGCGGTCATGACCGCCCTAGCGCGAGGACACAGGATCGTGCTGGCGGATTGCGGCCGGGAGTCCCCGTCGGTGGCGGCTGATCACACCGTGCTCGTGGTCGGCGCCGATGTGCGCTCCGTCGCCGCGGCACGGATGCTCGCGCAGGCGAACTCCCTCACGCCCACCGCGATCGTCGTCAGGAGGGGCCCGGGACGCAGCCTGCCGGAGCAGGTGGTGGCGCGGACGCTCGGGGCGCCCAGCCTCGGACAGGTCGGGCACCATCGTTGCCTACCCAGGTTGGCGGAGTTGGGGCTCCTTCCGGTTGCCGGTCCGGCTAGGGCCTTCGCGCGGCAGATCGCCCCCATCCTGGCGGGCCTGACCGGTGCCTGAGTTGGAGCTCGACCGGCTCCAGGGGTCTCTGGCTGCGCTGGGTCGTCCCTACACGCCGGTGGACGTGGCGGCGGCACTGAGGGGCCTGGGAGTGGTGGTGACGGACTCCGCCGTGCACGAGGTCCTGGAGAACCTACGTAGGCACAGCGTCGGCGCCGGCCCGCTGGAGGAGCTGTTGCGTGCGCCGGGGGTCTCCGACGTGGTGGTCAACGGACCGCGGGACGTGTTCGTGGACAGCGGTTCAGGCCTGGAGCGGGCGAACGTGTCGTTCGTCGACGACGAGCAGGTGCGGCGCCTCGCCATCCGACTCGCCGCGGCGGCGGGACGGCGGCTCGACGACGCGGCGCCCTTCGTCGACGGCCGCCTCGCCAGCGGTGTGCGGCTGCACGCCGTGCTGGCCCCTGTGGCGGCACCGGGGACGTGCATCTCGCTCAGGGTGCCCGCCTCGCGGACATTCTCGCTGACGGACCTCGTCGCCGCCGGGTCGCTCCCGGCGGAAGGGGCTGAGTTGCTGCGCGCGGTCGTGCAGCGGCGCGTGGCCTATCTCGTCTCCGGAGGTACGGGCAGCGGGAAGACCACTCTTCTCGCCGCCATGCTGGCTCTGGTCCCCGCAGAGGAGCGCATTGTGTTGGTGGAGGACGCGCGCGAGTTGGTCCCCGCGCATCCGCACTGCGTGCGGCTCGAGGCCCGGCCTCCGAATGCGGAGGGTGCCGGCGCCATCACCCTGACCACCCTGGTGCGGCAGGCGCTCCGGATGAGGCCGGACCGGGTGGTCCTCGGCGAGGTCCGGGGCGCTGAGCTCACGGACCTGCTCACCGCGCTGAACACCGGCCATGAGGGCGGCTGCGGCACCATCCACGCCAACTCGGTCGAGGATGTCCCCGCAAGGCTGGAGGCGCTCGCGGCGCTCGGTGGCATGGGCCGCGACGCCTGCCACGCCCAGGTGGCGGCCGCGCTCCACCTGGTGATCCACGTCGCGAGGGACTCCGGAGGACGTCGGCGTGTCGCCCAGGTGGGGGTGTTCCGGCGACGGCCCGACGGGTCGGTCGACATCCTTCCGGGCGCCACGATGACGGGCTCCGGTGTCAGCTACGGCGCCGGTGAGGCGCTGCTGCGTGCGGCGGTGGGGTGGTGATCGGCGCAGCCGTCGCCGCGGCCCTTGCCGGGGCGCTTCTGCTTGGCCACCCTGCCGCACACGCCTTGAGGCGGCTGGGTGATCGCCGGCGGCCCGCGCCAACGGCTGCGCGCGGCGTGGGATGGGTGGCGGTAGCGGGGGCGGTGGTCCTCTGCACGACCGCGCTGCTCGGCGTGCGACCGCTGCTGTGGGGCGTCGCTGTCGTGATCGCGGGCGCCACACTGTGGCGGCTCGCCGTCGCTCGGCGCACCCGGCTGGTCGAGACCAGGGCGGCCGACGAGTGCGCCCAGGCGGCCCGCGTGCTGTCGTCGCTGATGCGTTCAGGCAGCATCCCGCACGTGGCCCTCTCCGAGGCTGCGGTGGACTATCCGGTCCTGGCTCAAGCCGCCGCCGCCGCGCGTCTCGGGGGAGATGTCGGGCAGGAGCTGGCCAGAGCCGCCGAGGGGCCGGGCAGGCTCGGGATGCGGTGCGTCGCGGCCGCGTGGCAGCTGAGCGAGCGCACCGGCGCGCCCGTGGCCGACGTGCTGGCCCGGGTCTCGGACAACCTGAGACGGCAACGCCAGCTGGACGCCGTCGTGGCGACGGAGTTGGCAGCCGCCCGCACCAGCGGTCACATCATGGCGATGCTGCCGTTCCTGGCCGTGGGGCTCGGGCTCGCCGCCGGCGTCAACACGGTTGGTTACCTGCTGCGGGAGCCTGTCGGGCAGGTGCTCGTGCTCACCTCCGTGACACTCACCTCCGCCGGGGTGCTGTGGGTGGACAGGCTCGCGCGGACCGGCGCACAGGCACCCCGGCGGCGGTCATGAACTCGGTCCTCGTCGCCGCGGTCATGTGCGCCATGGCCTCGTTGCTGCTCGTGCGGGGCCCGTCGGGCCGGCTGTCGCGCCTCGACGGCGGGTCGTTCACACTGGTCCCCCCGCTCCGAGGCCGGCCGGGCGCTCCGCCCTGGTCCCAGCGCGTCATCGTGGGGGTGGCCGTCTCGGTGGTCCT
The DNA here is from genome assembly GCF_055326235.1 of Tessaracoccus yangjingae. Lineage (NCBI taxonomy): Bacteria > Bacillati > Actinomycetota > Actinomycetes > Propionibacteriales > Propionibacteriaceae > Tessaracoccus > Tessaracoccus yangjingae. The sequence continues at coordinate 122,968 of NZ_JBUZNN010000001.1, forward strand.
CGCATTGCTGATCGAGGGGCCGCCCGGGTGGGTCGCGGGCGTCGCCGTCGGCTCGGCGGCGGCCGTGGGCCTCGGCTGGGCGGCGCCGCGGCCCACCTGGTGGGCCCTGGCGGATGAGCTCCCAGACGCGCTGGACTTCCTGGCGGTCTGCCTGGAGGCCGGACTCCCGACGGCGCACGCCGTCGCGGAGGTGGCGAAGGTGTCCCCGCCGGGCACCCGCGAGCTGCTCGGCGAGGTCGCGGCGCAGCTGGAGCTGGGGCGCACCGGGCCGGCGGCATGGGAGTCGCTGAGGGGGCACCCAGTGTGGGGAGCCACCGCCACAGACATCGGGAGGGCCGAACGCACCGGGACCGCGCTCGCCGGGGTACTGCGGGATCACGCCGAGGACGCGAGGCAGGAGGCCAGGGACCGCGCGGCCAGACGCGCCCGCACGGTGGGCGTCAGGTCGGTGCTGCCGCTCATGGCCTGCTTTCTCCCTGCGTTCATGGCCATCGGGGTGGTCCCCATCATCGCGAGCCTCATGACGGACTTCTTCGGGTGAGTCAGAGCACGTCGTCCAGCAGGTCCGGCACCGTGACGAAGGAGTATCCCCGTGTTCGGAGGTCCTGGATCACGCCAGGCAGGGCGTCGGCGTCCAGCGTCGAGTGATCGTCCGGATGGGCACCTACGTGCATGAGCACGATCTGGCCCGGGCGGAGCCGGTCGAGTACCCGCTGCCTGATGATCGCGGTGGTGATTCCCCCGCTGGTGCCCTTCCACCCGAGGGTGTCGACCGTCCATCGGACCGGGATGTAGCCGGCCGCGTTGACCACCCGGATGTCGAGGTCCTCCCGGTCGCCGAACGGGAACCGGAACAGCGGCGCGGTGGTGCTCCCGGTGAGTGCCGAGATCGCCTTCTCCGCGGCGGCCAACTCGGCCCGGATCTCCTCGTTCGTGGTCTGGGTGAAGTAGGGGTGCGTGTCGCTGTGATTGCCCACCGGATGACCGGCCGCGTCGATCGCGGTCACGTAGCGCGGATAGGCCCGGGCGAAGGCGCCGGTGACGAAGAAGGTGGCCGGCACGTCGTATGCCTTCAGGGTCGCGAGGATCGACTCCACGGCATCCCCTGACGCCCCGCCGTCGAACGTCAGGGCCACCACCTTCCGCTGGGTGTCGAAGGCCTCGATGTCCTGCCCCGCCCACGCCTTGACCAGGGCCCCCGGGGCGGTTGGAGCCGTCGCCGTTGTGGTTCCGGCGGGTGGAGCCGTGGAGGGAGCCGGCCAACTCGAAGGTGCGGGGGGTTGGGTGGTGGAGGCGGCGATGGACCGGCTGGGCGTCGGTGTCGCGGTGGGCGACGGCGTCGCCGTGGGCGTTGAGGTCGCCGTGCCGGCGGGAGCCGAGGAGGTGGCGGGCCCGCCGGTGGCGGTGGACGTGCCGTCGGCGGGGGAGGCCGGTCCGGCGGTGGCCGGCTCACCAGGAGTGGGGTAGGGAGGAGTACCTGGGGAGACGGACGGGGCGGCTCCCGGCTGTGGGGCGCATCCCGTCAGGGCGATCGCGAGAACCCCCGCGACCACCGTCCCGAACCGGACGTGGCGGCGGACCGATCTCCGCAGGCCGATCGACGGGCGCATCGCCGCGCCTCCTCACTCTCTCCCGATTCTACGCCCGGCCCCCCGTTGGAGCGCCGCAGGAGAGGGGGCGGATCCTCCGGTGCAGGGTTCGTCGGAGGTGGCTGGCAGAGTTGGAGCGTGAAGTACGACTGGTTGCTCGGGAGGGATGAGGCGGTCGCCGTCTCGCGCCGTGAGCCGACGCCCGGCCTCACGTCGTCCTGGCCCGCCTGGTTGTCCGCGGAGACGGTCTCGCGGATCGAGCGGTCCGGGGTCCCGGCGCCCTGGCGGCATCAGGTGGAGTTCGCCCAGGCACTGTTCGACGGCCGGCACGCGATCGTGTGCACGCCTACAGGTTCGGGTAAGACGCTGGGCTACCTGATGCCCATCATCGCCGCCACCGCCGAGGGCACGCTGGGCGTCGCCGTCGACTCCACCCGGGCCCGCCTCACCGGGCCGCGACACACCGCCCTCTACCTGGCCCCCACCAAGGCGCTCGCCCACGACCAGGCACGGGCAGCCGCCGCGCTCGGGCCCAAGGGGTGGCGGCTCACCGCGCTCGACGGTGACTCCGACGATGCCGAGCGCAGATTCGCGCGCGACCACGCGGACCTCGTGCTGACGAACCCGGACATGCTGCACTTCTCCGTGCTGCCCAACCATCAGCGCTGGGCGTCCTTCCTCGGCTCGCTCCGCTACATCGTGCTGGACGAGGCACACCGCTACCAGGGCGTCTTCGGCGCGCATGTCGCCCAGGTGGTCCGGCGCCTTCGACGGCTGGCCTCGCAGTACGGGTCGGATCCGGTCGTCGCCCTGTCGTCGGCCACCGCACCCAACGCCGGAGAGTTCGCAGGCCGGCTCATCGGCGCCGAGGGCGTCGAGGTGATCCACCACGACACGTCCCCCAGCGGCAGGCGGACGGCGGTGTTGTGGCAGCCCGCCTCGTCGCTCCGGTCGGACACGGCCGAGCTCCTGGCGCGCCTGACCGACCACGACGCCCAGACCATCGCCTTCGTCCCGTCCAGGCAGGGGGCCGAACTGGTCTCGCTCGCCGCGCAGGAACTCTCCGCCCAGCCCACCCGCATCGCGTCCTATCGCGGCGGGTACCTGGCGCTGGACCGCCGGTCGCTCGAGGCCGGCCTGCACAGCGGCGAGCTCCGTGGGCTGGCCAGCACCAATGCATTGGAGCTGGGCGTGGACATCGCCGGCATGGACGCGGTGCTCGTCTCCGGGTATCCGGGCAAGCTGTCCTCCTTCTGGCAGCAGGCGGGCAGGGCGGGCCGGCGCGGTCAGGACGCCGTCGTGGTGCTCCTCGCGCGGGAGGACCCCCTCGACGCCTACCTGCTGGAGCACCCCGAGCTGGTGTTCGACGCGCCGGTGGAGCGCGCGGTGCTCCACCCGGACAACCCGCGGGTCCTCGGTCCGCATCTCGCCGCCGCCGCACAGGAGCTGCCACTGTCGGACGAGGACCAGCGGTGGTTCGGCCCCACCGCGCCGGCCATGGCCAGGGCTCTGGCCGCTCAGGGGGTGCTGCGCCACCGCAGGGACCGCTTCTACTGGACCCGCCCTGATCGGGCGGTGGACTTCATCAACCTCCGTTCCATGGGGGCGCGCCCCATCGACATCATCGAGCGCGACTCGGGGCGCATCGTGGGCGTGGTCGACGTCGCGGCGGCGGATCGCACCGTCCATCCCGGGGCCGTGTACCTGCACCAGGGGGAGAGCTTCACAGTGGAGGACCTGGACCTCGACGAGCACCAGGCGCTGGTTGTTGCATCGAGGCCCCGCTACTACACGCAGGCACAGTCGTCGTTCGACATCCAGATCGTGCAGGAGTCCGAGAGCAGGCCGGTGGGCATCACCCGGGTACATCGCGGCGACGTGCGCCTGGACTCACAGGTCCTGGGGTACCTCCGCAGGGACGAGGTGACCCACGAGGTGTGGGACTCGACGCCGCTGGACCTTCCCCGCCACCGGATGACCACGCAGGCGGTGTGGTGGACGGTGCCGGAGCACCTGGCACGCAGGCTCGGATGGGCGGAGCTTCAGATGGGCGCGGCGGCCCACGCGATGGAACACACGGCCATCGGCCTGCTGCCGGCCTTCGCGCCGTGCGACCGGTGGGACATCGGCGGCGTGAGTACGGCGCTCCACCCGGACACGGGCCTGGCCACGGTCTTCGTCCACGACGGCATGGCAGGAGGTGCAGGTTTCGCCCACCGCGGGTTCGAGGTGGTGGAGCAGTGGCTGCGCGCCACGCTCGACCGGCTCACCCGGTGCTCGTGCGAGTCAGGCTGCCCGGCGTGCGTCGTGTCACCCAAGTGCGGCAACGCCAACCAGGTGCTGCACAAGGGTGATGCGGCCGAGCTCCTGGGGCTCCTGCTCGACTGAGGGCTTCCCGCGCTCCACAGGCATGGGTGTTGTCCGTGGACGGCTGTCCACAGCTCCGGTGGGCGGCCGGAAAACGGCGGGGGCGGTTTGCGATCAAGGGGGTGACCGGCCAACAGGGCGCCGGCGCACCGAAAGGACCTCCCATGGCCACCCTCCTTCCCGCCCGCAAGGCACGGGCCCGAGCCCTCGCGCAGCGCGGACTCACCACGGTCGAGTACGCGCTGGGCCTGCTCGCCGCGGCCACTGTCGCCCTCGTGCTCCTGCGCATCTTCGGGGACAACCAGTTCTACAAGACCCTCTTCGACTGGGTGGTCAACGTGTTCACCCACATGGCGAACGGGTGATCCCGGTCCCATGAGCAGGCAGTCGAGGTGCCGGCGTGGCGAGCGCGGCATGGTCACCGTTGAACTGGCCATCGGACTGGTGACGGCGGTGGCACTTGCCGCGGCCCTCGCCGGGATCTCGCTGCTTGGGGTGGCGCAGGCCGGCGTCGCCGAGTCAAGCGCCCAACTGGCCCGGCAGACCGCCCGCGGGGACGACGGCGCAGTGCGTCAGGCGCGCCAGAGGGTCCCGGCGGGAGCCGAGGTGGATGTCCGTCGTGAGGCGGACGGGGTCACCGCGACCGTCCGCATGGCGGTGCGCATCGCCGGGCTGGGACCCGTCGAGGTGGAGGCCAGCTCGTGGGCGGCCTACGAGCCGGGGGTAGGGCGGTGAGCGCCGCTCGGAGCCAGCGAGGAGCTGCGGGCTCGGTGCTGGTGGCCGCCGTCTGCCTGATCCTGGTCAGCGCGTTCATGGTGTCGGCGGTTCTCATCCAGTGGTTCTTCATCGCCCGGCGTGCCGAGCAGGTGGCCGAGATCTCGGCGTTGGCCGCCGTCGGCGCGTCTGTGCGAGGGGACTCACCCTGCCCGGCCGCCGCAGACGCCGCCGGGCGCAACGCGGCCTCCGTGGTCGGCTGCGATGTGCAGGGAGGCGGAAGATCCGTGGTGGTGGAGGTGGTGGTCCGCGCACAACTGCGTCCGCAGCTGGGATGGGGCCCCTCAGAGATCGACAGGGCGGCGACGGCCGGAACCTGAGACGCCCGGGGCGGGGGTGGACGGGGATACAGTGCGGAGATGACCTACATCGCCGCCGAAGACCGCTACTCCAGCATGCCGTACCGCCGCCTGGGCGCCTCCGGCCTCAAGCTCCCGGCCATCTCGCTCGGGCTCTGGCACAACTTCGGTGACGACAAGCCGCTGCAGGCGCAGCGCGACATTCTCCGCCGCGCCTTCGACCGCGGGGTCACCCATTTCGATCTGGCGAACAACTACGGCCCCCCGTACGGCGCCTCAGAAGCCAACTTCGGCCGCCTCATGGCCGAGGACTTCGCGTCGTACCGCCATGAGCTGGTCATCTCGTCCAAGGCGGGCTGGGACATGTGGCCGGGGCCCTACGGGTTCGGCGGCTCACGCAAGTACCTGCTGAGTTCCCTGGACGACTCGCTGCGCCGCATGCGGCTCGACTACGTCGACATCTTCTACCACCACCGGCCGGACCCGGAGACCCCGCTCGAGGAGACGATGGCAGCCCTGGACCAGGCTGTACGGTCGGGCAAGGCCCTCTACGCAGGCATCTCGTCCTACTCGGCCACCCTGACGGCCAGGGCGCAGGAGATCGCCAGAGCGCTGGGCACGCCGCTCGTGATCCACCAACCCTCCTACTCCGTCCTCAACCGGTGGATCGAGGAGGGCGAACCGTCGCTGCTGGAGGCATGCCGCGCGGCAGGGATGGGCGTGATCGCCTTTTCGCCGCTCGCCCAGGGCATGCTCACGGACCGCTACCTGGAGGGCATCCCCGCAGATTCGCGGGCCGCCCAGGGCAAGTCCCTCGACACGGGCCTGTTGTCCGCAGAGAACATCGCGCACCTGCGGGCGCTCAACGACATCGCGGAGAACCGCGGGCAGAGTCTCGCCCAGATGGCGATCGCGTGGGCGCTGCGCGATCAGGGAGAAGCCTCGGTCACCTCCGTGGTGCTCGGCGCCTCGTCGGTGCGCCAGCTCGACGACAACCTGGCCGCGCTCGCGGACCTGGACTTCACCCCGGACGAACTTGCCTCCATCGACCTCCACGCGGGCGTGGCCGGGGTCAACCTCTGGCAGGGCGCCACAGACTCCGTCTGAGCCGTCAAGCTGAGCGCCCCACCTCCGGCGGGGGATGGCTTTCGAGGGGGAGGGGTAGGCCTTTCGGCCGGTGAGGCAGGGCTTTCGGGTCCACGGGAATCGCCGTTGGTCGGACGGATCCTTCCGATCGGGGGCTGTGGTGAACGACGACGCGGCGCGATCCTGCCTAGCGGGCGGATGGATCGCCGCCCAGACACTTTCCCCCGGAGGTCCCCGTGGCTCGACGAGCCGTCCCATCGCGCCCGGATTCGCGGCCCGAAGCCCTGCTCACCCTCGCCATGATGGCCCTGACCGCGCTCGCTGCCGTGATGCTGACGCTGGATCTCATCGCCGTCGCGCGCCATGAGCTCTGGGGCGTGTGGACGGTGGTGAGGCTCACCGCCCTGGCGGGGGTCCTGGCCATCCTGGTCGCGGGCAATCTGGTGTACCAGGTGGCACGGCTCGGGTTCCTCATCCGAACCGCGAACCACGACGTGCAGCCGCTGGCCGAGCTGGTCGGGGAGCACTGGGACGACGCTCAGCCCATCGCGGTGCTGGTGCCGTCGTACAAGGAGGACGAGCGCACCATCCGCCAGACGCTCACCTCGGCGGCTCTCCAGCATCACCCCCGTAAGCGGGTGGCGCTCCTGCTCGATGATCCGCCGGACCCGTCCGACGACGACAGCCTCGCGCTGCTCGAGGCCGCTCTCCGCCTCCCGGCAGAGGTTCAGGCGGTGCTTGCCGAGGCCCGCTCCATCGTGGAGGCAGGCCGCGTCCGCGTCCTCGCGCTGGCACCAGGCGACGGCAGGGACTTCGGCGAACTCCTGCGGGTGATGGACTCGCTCGCCTCCTGGGCCCGCCACCGGGCAGCCCACGAGACGCCGGCCGATCACACGGACGCGCACTTCGTCGAGGTGACCTGGCGGCGGCAGGCCCAACTCCTCGAGGAGAGGGTGCGCTGGCTGGCGGGCCGTGCGCACAGCACCACCCGCGACCAGATCCTCCATGAACTGGACCGGCTCCGCGATGCCTACACCTGTGACATCACCGTCTTTCAGCGCAAGCGCTACGTCAACCTCACCCACGAGCCCAACAAGGCCGCCAATCTGAACGCGTACATCGACCTGCTCGGCGCCCACGTCCGGGAGGTGACGGGAGCCGAGGGCCGTGTGCTCGAGCGCACCAACGAGGCCAATGGCACCCTCATCCCGGACGCCGCGTTCGTGCTCACCCTCGACGCGGACAGCATGCTGGATCCGGAGTACGCACTGCGTCTGGCCGCGACACTCGAGGCCCCCGGCAACGAGCGGCTGGCCGTGGTCCAGACCCCCTACACCTCCGTCCCGGGTGCCTCCGGCCTGGTGGAGCGGATCGCCGGCGCCACCACCGACATCCAGTTCATCGTCCACCAGGGCTTCACCTGGTGCCGAGCGACCTTCTGGGTGGGGGCCAACGCACTGCTCCGTAAGGAGGCGCTCGACGACATCCGCGTGGAGGACACGGAGCGGGGGCACGTCATCGCGCGCTACATCCAGGACCGGACGGTGATCGAGGACACCGAGTCCACCCTGGACCTGGCAGAGCGCGGCTGGGACCTGCACAACGTCCCCTCGCGCCTGGCGTGGAGCGCCACGCCGCCGGACTTCGGCTCCCTGCTCATCCAACGGAGCAGGTGGGCAAACGGCGGTCTCCTCATCGCGCCCAAGGCTGTGCGCAGGCTGATCGCGGCGCCCAGGGACCGGCTCGCGGTACCCGCGTTCCTGATCCGGATGCACTACCTCACCTCGATCGCCACCGGCAGCCTCGGCCTGCTGGCGCTGCTCTTCCTCCCGCTCGGCGGCGACGAGCTGCGCAGCCTGTGGCTTCCGATCCTGTCGGTTCCCTACTTCTTCCTCTACACCCGCGACCTCATGCGCTGCGGCTACCGACTCAGCGACATGGGCAGGGTCTTCGCCCTCAACCTCATGCTGGTGCCGGTGCACCTGGCGGGGGTCCTGAAGTCCGTGCAGCAGGGCCTGACCGGCAGGCGCATCCCGTTCGGGCGGACGCCCAAGGTGAGCGGCCGGACGGCCGCCCCCGCGTGGGCGGTCCTGTCGATCTGGGTCATGACGCTGTGGTGCCTCGTCTCGGTCCTCGTCGGCGTGGCCTCCGGCCGCTGGGTCAACGTGGCGGCCTCACTGCTCACAGGCGCGGCCCTGTCCTACGCCGCGGTGGCGTTCATCGGGCTTCGAGAGGGGATGGCGGACGTCGGACTGGCCCGGCGGCCCTCGAGGTTGACGGTCGGGAGGCGGCGTCAGGCCCTGCAGCCGCACTAGCCGTCGGCCGCCTACGATGACCCCATGCGCCTAGACCCGTCACACCTGCGTGCCAGCCTGCTCACAGCAGGCTTCACGGTCGACGCGGTGCTGGACCGCATCGGAGAGCCGGGGCAGGCGGGGCTGGGCCGCAACTCGACGGTGCCCGCGGACGTGGCACTCGGCCGCGACACTGACCCGATCGCCACCCTGACCAGGCTCTTCGTGCTCCAGCAGGCCGTCGCGGAGGAGCACCTGGCCGCGACACTCGACGTGTCGGCGCTGATGGAGGCCGGCTACCTGGAGCGCACCGCCGACGGTGTCCGGGCCCTGATCGACATCCGGCCGTACGGCTCGCCGGACGACGACGCCTCAGGGTGGATCGTGGCCGACCCCACCCCGGGGCTCGACGGCGAGATCGTGCCGACTCGTCCCGACTACGTCCTCGGCGTCTCCCCGGCCTCCACCACGCTGGCGCAGCTGACGATGCGGCGCCCCGTCGGCACGGCCCTGGACCTGGGGACGGGCTGCGGGGTGCAGTCGCTGCACCTCGCCAGGCATGCGTCGCGCATCGTCGCCACCGACGTCAACGCGCGGGCGCTGGAGCTGGCCCGCCTCACCCTGGCCCTCAACGAGGTCGACGCGGAGGTCCGCGAGGGGTCGCTGTACGAGCCGCTGGGCGGGGACCGGTTCGACCTGATCGTGTCCAACCCGCCCTTCGTGATGAGCCCGCCCCGGACCGAGGCGGAGACGCTCGCCTACCGGGAGACCAACTACGAGGGCGACGCGCTCGTCGAGACACTCATCCGCGGGGCGGCGGATCGGCTGACCCCGGGAGGCAGCCTGCAGCTGCTGACCAACTGGGCCGTCCTCGACGGGCCCTGGCAGGAGCGGCTCGACTCGTGGATCCCCGACGGCTGCGACGCCTGGGTGATCGAGCGCGAGCGGCTGGACGTGTTCAGCTACATCGAGATGTGGCTGGCGGATGCGGGCCTCGCCGGCTCGCGCGGCTGGCGGGGGGCGTACGACGAGTGGCTCGCCTACTTCGACCGGCTGGGCGTGCGCGCCGTCGGGATGGGCTGGATCCTCGTCACCCGGGCGGACAGGGCCGTTCCCCACCGCCGCTACGAGACGTGGCCGCACGCGGTCGCCCAGCCGGTGGGGGAGACGTTCGCCCGCCACGCCGAGGCCGTGGACGCCTTCCAGCTGTCCACCGCCGCCCTGCTCGCCTCGTGTCCGAGGCTCGTCGACGTCGATCAGGAGACCATCGGGGTCCCGGGCGCCGAGCACCCCGAGCACATCGTGTTCCGACAGCGCACGGGGCTGCGCCGGGCGGTCAAGGCCGACACGGCGCTGGCCGCGGCCGTGGGCGCCCTGGACGGCGAGCTGACCGTCGGCCAGGTGATCGGAGCCGTCTCCCAGGTCCTCGACGTCGACGCGGCGGACCTGGCGGCGTCGGTCCTTCCGGAGGTGCGTGGGATGCTGCTGGACCAGATGCTCCGCCTGTAGGCGGGCCACCGCGCGAGCGGTCACGTTGACAGCACAGGCTATTGTTCGATGAGTTTCCCGACTGGAGGACTGATCCGACCATGGCTCTCAAGCGTCTGGTGATTGTCGAGTCGCCGACCAAGGCGACCAAGATCGCCGGCTATCTCGGCTCCGACTACATCGTCGAGTCCAGCCGGGGGCACGTCCGCGACCTCCCCACGTCCGCCTCCGAGGTGCCCGCCAAGTACAAGGGCGAGAAGTGGGCCCGCACCGGCGTGGACGTCGACAACAACTTCCAGGCCATCTACGTGGTCTCTCCGGACAAGAAGTCCACCATCAAGGATCTGAAGGCCAAGCTCGCCGGCGTCGACGAGCTCCTGCTGGCCACCGACGGTGACCGCGAGGGCGAGGCCATCGCGTGGCACCTGATGGAGGAGCTGAAGCCCAAGGTCCCCGTGAAGCGGATGGTCTTCCACGAGATCACCAAGTCCGCGATCGACGAGGCCGTGACCAACCCCCGCACGCTGGACGTGGATCTCGTCGACGCGCAGGAGACCCGCCGCATCCTCGACAGGCTCTACGGCTACGAGGTCTCGCCGGTGCTGTGGAAGAAGGTCATGCCGAGGCTGTCGGCGGGCCGCGTGCAGTCCGTCGCCACCCGGCTGGTGGTCGATCGTGAGCGCGAGCGCATCGCGTTCGTCCCCGCCTCCTACTGGGACCTGGACACCCACCTCGACGCCGGTCCCGACGCGGACCCCCGCACCTTCCCGGCGCGTCTGGCCACCGTCGGCGACGCGAGGGTGGCTCAAGGCCGCGACTTCAACTCCTCGGGCGAGCTCACCTCCCAGGACGCGCTGATCCTCGACGAGGCATCTGCCCGCACCCTGGCCGAGGCGCTCCGGGGCGCGGCGCTCACCGTGGGGGCGGTGGAGGCCAAGCCCTACACCCGCAAGCCCTACGAGCCCTTCCGGACCACCACGCTGCAGCAGGAGGCCGGGCGCAAGCTGGGCTTCACCTCCGAGCGGGCGATGCGCGTGGCTCAGGAGCTCTACGAGAAGGGCTTCATCACCTACATGCGTACGGACTCCGTGACGCTCGCGGGGCAGGCCATCCAGGCCGCCCGCAAGCAGGTCAGGGAGTTGTTCGGCGAGAAGTACCTCCCGGCCCAGCCGCGCGTCTACGCGTCCAAGGTGAAGAACGCGCAGGAGGCGCACGAGGCCATCCGGCCGGCGGGCGACACCTTCCGCCACCCGGACGAGACCGGCCTCGTGGGGGACCCGTTCAGGCTCTACCAGCTCATCTGGCGCCGCACGCTGGCCTCCCAGATGGCAGACGCCAAGGGCGAGTCGCTGACCATCCGCGTGGACGCGGCCTTCCCGGCCGCCCAGGTGGGTGGGGGTGAGGTGACCGCGGCGGGGCTGGTGGCCTCTGGCCGCACCATCACCTTCCCGGGCTTCCTCAAGGCCTACGTGGTCAGCGTCGACGACGACTCGGCCTCGGACGACCAGCAGACCCGCCTGCCCATCCTCACCAGGGGGCAGGCCCTTGAGGTGGCCGACGTGGAGGCCTCCGGTCACGAGACGCGCCCGCCGGCCCGGTACACCGAGCCCTCGCTCGTGGCGAAGCTGGAAGAGCTGGAGATCGGCCGCCCCTCCACCTACGCGTCGATCATCCGCACCATCACGGCCCGCGACTACGTCTTCAAGAAGGGCTCGGCCCTGGTGCCCACCTGGCTCGCGTTCGCGGTGACCCGCCTGCTGGAGGAGCACTTCTCCGAGCTGGTGGATTACGCGTTCACGGCCCAGCTGGAGGACCAGCTCGACGAGATCGCCAGCGGCAAGGCAAAGCGGCTCAAGGTGCTCTCGGAGTTCTACCGCGGGCCGGAGGGCAGCGCGCATCACGGCCTCGAGGCGCTGGTGACTGAGCTCGGCGAGATCGACGCCCGGGCGCTGTCCACGTTCCCCCTCCGGGACTCGGGCATCGACGTGCGGGTGGGCCGCTACGGCACCTACGTCGAGTCCTCCGACGGGCGCCGCGCAAACGTGCCCGAGGACATGGCCCCGGACGCGCTGACCGTCGAGGTCGCGGAGGAGCTGCTGAGCAAGCCCCTGGATGAGGAGCGGGAGCTCGGCGTCGACGAGGCCAGCGGCCACATGGTGGTGGCGAAGAACGGGCGCTACGGCCCCTACGTCACCGAGGTTCTCCCCGAGGACGCGCCCAAGTCGGCCAAGGCGCGCACGGGGTCGCTGTTCTCGTCGATGTCGCTGGACTCCATCGACCTGCCCACGGCGCTCCAGCTGATGAGCCTTCCGCGGGTGGTCGGCGTGGATCCTGACGGCACCGAGATCACGGCGCAGAACGGGCGCTACGGCCCCTATCTCAAGCGTGGGACGGACTCTCGTTCGCTCACCTCGGAGGACCAGATCTTCTCCATCTCGTTGGAGGAGGCCCTGGCCATCTACGCGCAGCCGAAGACGCGTGGCCGGGCCGCGGCAGCGGCACCCCTCAAGGAGTTCGGCGCTGACCCGGTGTCGGGCAAGCCGGTGGTGCTCAAGTCCGGCCGGTTCGGGCCCTACGTCACCGACGGGGAGACCAACGCCACCCTGCGCCGCGACGATCCCCCGGAGACGCTCACCTCGGAGCGGGCCTTCGAGCTGATCGCGGAGAAGCGCGCCAAGGGGCCGGCCACCAAGCCCGCCGCCAAGCGCGCCCCCGCCCGCAAGACCACCGCGACGAAGAAGCCCGCCACCCGGGCTCCCAAGAAGGCCTGACGAGGGACGCCTGGTGCCGGGCGTCCGCAGGGGGTGACGGCCACTAGGGTGGCCCCCATGGGTAAGAAGCGTCGCGCCGTGCTCCGGCTGGAGGTCCCCTTCACCTCCGATCCGCCACGGCTGACTTCGGAGGCGGTCGGCCTGCCACGGATACTGCGTCGCCCCGCCGCCTCCTACACGATGGACGTGACGGTCCTCGACGTCGACGACGCCCGGCTCCTGCGGGCCGGCGTGACCGTGGCGCACCGGGTGATCGACGGGCTGGGGGAGTGGTACCTGGCGGGCCCGTCCTGGGCGCCTCACCTGCCGGTCGAGCAGGTTGAGCCGCTCGGCGCGTCCGGAGACCTCCCGGAGCAGTACGCCCGCCTGCTGCGCCCCCTGGTGCGCCGTGGCGTGCTCGGCACCATGGCCGCCCTGCACTGCGAACGCGACGAGTGGGCGCTGCGCACCACCGAGGGACAGGTCGCCGCCGTCGTCCGAGACGAGCGCGTCCGGATCCGCCGCAGCGGCATCACCACGGCGCGCTACCGCGAGATCACCATCACCCCCACCGAGCACCTGACCGGCCAGCAGCGGGACTTCCTGGTCAGCGCGGCCATGTCGGTCAATGCGACGGTCGTCGACGGGTACCCCAGCATCCGCCAGCGCCTCGGCGCCCCCGCCACCGGCTTGACGAGCTTCCCCCTCCCGCGCGAGACCAACCGCGATTCGACGCTGGAGGAGTTCGTGGCGTCGCTCTTCGCCGAGCACCTTCAGGGGATCGTCAGGGCAGACCTTGCACGTCGGGCGTCGGGCGGTGAGGACCTGTCCGAGCTCAACGCCCGGTTGTGGGCCTTCGGGCGGGACCTCCGAGGGCTGGCCCCGGTGCTGGAGCCGTCCTGGCGGGAGGCCACGGAACGGGCGCTCGGTGGGCTGCCGTTCGGATCGCCCGCCGAGGTGGAGACCCCCTTGCTGGACGTGATCGACGCCCTCGTCGGCGCGGCCCGGGCACCGCGCCTGGGTGACCTGGCGCACAAGCCCGCGGCGGAGCTGCTCTATCAGCGCGCCGAGCAGGCCACCTTCATCCTGGCGGACCGCTGCCGCGCCCTCCGCGCGGACTCCACCGACGAGCAGTGGCAGGGCGCGCTGGGCGCCGCCGAGCAGCTCGAGGTGGTGGTGGCCGTCGCGGCTCCGCTGTTCCCGAAGGTGGTCACCCGGATCCTCCGCCGCCTCGGCGACGTGACCCAGGAGTTGCGGAGGTGCGCGCTCGGCGCGTTCGCGGGGGAGCCCGCGCTGGACGGGCTGAGTGCCGCGCAGGCGTTCGCCCTCGGCCGCGACACCGAACGCAAGCGCGCCGAGGTCAGGCGCCACCGGGAGGCATTCATCGAACGCTGGCCGGACCGGGTCACGGAGGCGCGCAAGCTGATGCGTCGGGCCGCGAAGCACGAGGCCAGGAAGAAGTGACCGGCCTATTCGTCGTGTTCGAGGGTGGCGACGGGGTGGGCAAGTCGACGCAGGTCGAGCGGCTCGCCGGCTGGCTGGCCGATCGGGGCGTGCCCCACGTGGTGACCCGCCAGCCCGGCGGCACGCCCGTGGGGGCGGAGCTGAGGCGGCTCGTGCTGGACCCGGCGATGGGCCACGTCGATCCGAGGGCCGAGGCGCTCATGTACGCCGCGGACAAGGCCCAACACGTGCACGAGGTCATCCGTCCCGCGCTTGCCCGCGGCGAGGTGGTGGTGTGCGACCGCTACGTCGATTCGATGATCGCCTACCAGGGGGCGGGGCGGGCGCTGGACATCGACAACGTTGCGCGCATCGCCTGGTGGGCGGTGGGCGGACTCAAGCCGCATCTGACCGTGCTGCTCGACGCCGACCCGACCGACGCCGTCGAGGCGATCTCGGACAAGGACCGACTCGAGGGCGCCGGGATCGGGTTGCACCACCGGGCGCGGGACTTCTTCCTCGACCTGGCCGCCCGGGAGCGGGACCGCTACGTGGTCCTCGACGCCCGCGGCACCCGCGAGGATCTGGGGGAGGCCATCGCCGGGGAGCTGGCCCGGCGGCTGGGTCCGCTGAGGACGGCCTGAGCGCCGCGTCGGCGGCGCATGGCAGGATGGCCGCATGGGTGACGTGTGGTCTGAGCTGATCGGGCAGGAGCGGGCCGTCGGCACCCTCCGCCGCGCCGTCGAGGGCCACAGCCACGCCATGACGCACGCCTGGCTGTTCGTCGGCCCACCTGGATCCGGACGCTCCAACGCGGCCAAGGCCTTCGCCGCTGCGCTGCAGTGCCCCACGGGCGGCTGCGGTCGCTGCGAGGCCTGCCGCACCACCCTGTCGGGCGCCCATCCTGACGTGACCCTCCTCCGCACCGAACAGCTTTCGATCGGTGTGGACGAGGTGCGCGCGCTGGTCGGCCGGGCGTCGATGGCCCCGGTGAAGAACCGGCACCAGATCGTCGTCGTGGAGGACGCGGACCGGATCACCGAACGCGGTGCCGACGCGCTCCTCAAGGGCCTGGAGGAGCCGGCCCGCCGGACGGTGTGGCTCCTCTGCGCGCCCAGCGCGGACGACGTCATCATCACCATCCGCTCGCGCTGCAGGGTCATCAAGCTGGTCACGCCCGGCGACGACGCGGTGACCGAGCTGCTGATCACCCGCGACGGCATTTCGCCCGCCCTCGCGGCCCACGCGGCGCGCGCCGCGCAGGGGCACGTGGGCAGGGCCCGCATGCTCGCCCGTTCGGAGGACGCAAGGATCCGGCGGCGCGAGATCCTCTCGCTCCCCGGCAGGCTCACGTCGGTCACCGCGTGCCTCGACGCCGCCGAGAACCTGGTCTCCTCCAGCGCCGACGAGGCGGCGCAGGCCACGGCGGATCTCGACGCCCGGGAGATGACCGCGTTGCAGGAGGCGCTGGGCGTGGGTGGCCGCGGAGCCAAGCCGCGCAACGCCCAGGCCGCGCTGCGCGAGCTCGAGGAGCAGCAGAAGGCCCGAGGCAAGCGGCTCCAGCGGGACGCCCTGGATCGGGTGCTGACCGAGTTCACCGGCTACTACCGTGACGTCCTGGCCCGCCAGACGGCCCCGGAGGTGCCCCTGGTCAACGCGGATCTGGCTGACGAGATCGAGCCCGTGGCCCGTCGGTCGACCCCCGAGCAGACGGTCCGCGCGCTGGACGCCATCCTGCAGGCGCGCACCGCGCTCGAGGGCAACGTGGCCCCCCTGCTGGCGCTTGAGGCGTTGTTGATCAGCCTCTCCCTGGCCGCCCGGACCTGACCCCGGCGGGCGTGTCACCCCGGCCCCGGCATGGCCCGGGTGCCAAGATGGCAGGCAAGACTGCCCACTGATAGGGGAACCGATGTCCAACAACGATTGGATCCAGGAAGGCACACCTCGCGACGAGGAGTGGACGGCCGAACAGGACGACTACGGAGTGCCCGTGGAGCCAGCCGAGTGGGACGACTACGCGTCTGAGCAGACGGTGCCGGTGCCGCCGGCGCCCAGCCAGCCCGCGCCCGAGCTGGTGCCCGCCGAGGAGCATGACGAGCCCGCGGACGAGTGGGAGAGCGTCGAGACCGAGCGCGTAGTGGCCGGCGACGCGCAGCCCGCGGCGGAGTCCTTCGAGGAGGCCGAACCCGCCGTCGACGAGGTTGAGCCGTCCGCGGTGGAGCCCGACGCGGCCGTCGACGAGGGCGAGCCGTTCTCCGGGGAGCCCGAACCGGGCGTCACCGAGGAGGAGCAGCCCGCAGGGGAGGCGGAAGTTGTCGTCGCCGAGGAACCGTCCGGGGGAGAGCCCGGCCTGGTCGATGAGCAGGAGTGGACGGTCGAGGAGCCGGCCGCCGCCCAGGACGGCGATGAGACGCAGACCCCGCCGGCCCTGGAGGACGAGTGGGCCGCCGAGGAGCCGATGCCCGTCCCTTCGGGTGATACAGAGCCTGTCGACGCCGAGCCTGCGGCGGTCGTGGACGACGAGGAGACCCCGGCGGTCGTCGACGACCAGGAGACCCCGGCGGTCGTGGACAACCAGGAGACCCCGGCGGAGGAGGCCGGCGCTGCCGCGTCCTTCGGGTGGCCCGTCCGGCCGGAGCCCGGAGAGGACAAAACGGAGGATCCCCAGGCCACGCAGGCGATGCCGCTGCTAGCCCCGGCTCCGGCGGCCGTCGCCGCGGGCGCTGCCGGCACGGCCGCCCTAGCGGGCCTCTACCGCGGGGGCCGCGACCAGACGAGGGTCATCGACCCGTCGCAGCGGCAGAGCCTGGACGACGAGATGGCGGAGGAGGAGCGGGTCGCGCACCAGCTCCGGGCTGAGAAGGAGGCGCGTGACCAGCGCCTCGGGCTGGTCCAGACCTCCGATGCCAACGCGGTGCGCCACCTGCCCCAGGGCCGGCGGGGCGTGGGCCATTTCGGCAGCTTCGGGCTGTTCGTGCTGCGGCTGGTGACGGCCGCCATCCTGGGCGTCGTCGGCTACCAGGTGTTGAGCGCACTGGACGCCACGACAGAGTTCCTCGGCCGCACGCTGATCCCGGAGCCGGAGCTCGTGGCCTGGATCGTCGGGATCGGCCTGGCGGTCATGGCTGTCCTGCTGTTGATTGGCCTTGCCGTGCGGGTGGTCGGCGTCCTGCTCGTCGTCGTCGCGGCGGGGTCGCTGGCGTTCATCCGGTGGGGCCAGTTCAGCCCCTTCGTGGCTGGGATGGAGGGCTTCCTCGGAGACCTCGACCTGCTGCTGTTCGCGGTGGGGATCGTGTTCCTGTCGCTGGGCGGCGGGCGCTGGGGCATCGACGGCGCCTTCGTGAAGGCACGCGAGAACGCCCGCGAGGCCAGGCACTGACGAGCCCGAGCCCGCGGGCCGCGTGGCTTGGCGGGCTTACTAGGCTGTGCGCATGGCACGGGTGATGGCTGTCGCCTTCGAGCGGTACGGCCAACTGCACTATCTGGACCCTGGGGACCGGCAGTACGCCGTCGGAGACTGGGTCAGGTTCCCCACGCCCGACGGCGAGGAGGTCGCGCAGTGCGTCTGGGCGCCTGAGAGTGTGCAGGAGGGCTTCGACGCCCTGCCCGTGTGCCCGGGCCCGGCCACCGACGCGGACCTGCAGCGGGACCGGGCGAACCGGGACATCCGTGCCAACGCGGTCCGGGTGGCGAAGGACCTGATCGCCAAGCACCGCCTGCCCATGAAGGTGGTGGGGGTGGACTTCCTCGACAGGTCGCCCCAGTTCGACAGGCTCGTCGCCGTCTACTACACCGCCCCCCACCGCGTGGACTTCCGCGGGCTGCTCGGGGACCTCGCGCGCGCGCTCGACTCCAGGATCGACCTGCGGCAGGTGGGCGCCCGCGACGCCGCACGCCTGATCGGTGGCGTCGGCAGCTGCGGGCGCGAGCTGTGCTGCACCACCTTCCTCACTGACTTCGAGCCCGTCGGAATGCGCCTGGCCCGCGTGCAGGGCCTGCCGCCCAACCCGCTGCAGATCGCCGGCGCCTGCGGTCGGCTCATGTGCTGCCTCAAGTACGAGCACCCCCTCTACGTTGACTTCGTGCAGCGCGCGCCCGCCGTCGGGGACCATGTCACCGTCGACGGCGAGGAGGGCGTGGTCACCGGCCACAACGTCCCCTCGCAGACGGTCACGGTGCGCCAGGGCAACGGCGAGGTCGTGCGGTGTCCGTTGGAGTCGGTATGTTCTACGGCCAGGGCGCGCCGGACGTTCGCGCAGGAGTCGGCCGGGAAGGGCGCGGATGAGTAGGAGGGTCAACCTCATCCAGGGGGTGTTGACGCTGATCGCGATCGCGTTGGTGACCACCCTGTTCCTGGGCGGCTTCGTGGGCGGAACCAACCGGGACCAGCCCGCCTCCCCCAACACGCCCGGCCCGGCCACGCCGTCGCCGCTGCCCACCGGTGCCCGGATGCCAGGGGTGCCGGAGGTGCCGGTGGACCAGCACGAGACCTTCCCCGAGGAGCCCTCGCACAACGCGGACCGCCAACTGGGCTACGAGGCGTCGGGCGCGCCGCAGGTCTCGTTCCTCGCCTCCGAAGGAGATCTGGCGGCCTACGCGAGCCAGGTCGTCGAGTGGAAGCGGTGCGACGAGGGCGCCGGCCAATGTGCCACCGTCAAGGTGCCCCTGGACTGGGATAACCCCGCCGGCGACGCCATCGAGATCGCGGTGCGCCGCGTCATCGACGGAGACTCGTCGCGCGGCCCGTTGTTCGTCAACCCGGGGGGCCCCGGATTCGGCGGTCAGGACTTCGCCCAGCAGATCGCGGGCAGGTGGACCAACTACGACACGGTGGGCTGGGACCCCCGGGGCACGGGGAAGTCCACCAGCGTGGTCTGCGGCACGCTCGAGGAGACCGACGAGATCTTCGAGCTCGACGGCAGCCCCGACGACGCCGCCGAGGACCTGGCGCTGCAGGACGGAGCCACGGACTTCGCCCAGCAGTGCCGGGACTCCTCGGGGGACCTGCTGGACCACCTCACCACCATCGACGTGGTGCGTGACCTCGATCTCCTGCGCCACCTCCTCGGTGCCGAGAAGCTCAACTACGTGGGCGTGTCCTACGGCACATACGTGGGTGCCATGTACGCCGAGCTGTTCCCCAACTCGGTCGGCAGGCTGGTGCTGGACGCCGCCGTCGACATCACCGGCGAGGACGAGACGCCTCAGACGCAGGGCTTCGAGCGGGCCATGGGCAACTTCACCGCGTGGTGCGCCGGGTCGGACCTGTGCAGCCTCGGCGACGACCAGCAGGAGATCACCGACGCCATCGACGCCTTCCTCACCGAGCTGGACGCCGCGCCGCTCGAGGTGGGCGACCGCATCCTCACCCAGACGATGGCCGCCACGGGCATCGCGCTGTACCTGTACGAGGACGAGGAGGCGTACCGCACCCTGGACGTGGTCATCGCCAACGGCATGGCCGGCGACGGCGAGGCCCTCCTGTACTCCGCGGACCTGCTCAACGGCCGTGGGCCGGCCGCCTATGACACCATCGCCTACGCCTTCCCCGCCATGATCTGCGCGGACTGGGCGGACGAGGGGGTGGCGCCCGTCCCGCAGGAGTGGCGCGACACCTTCGAGGTGGCCCCTCTGATGGCACCGCACATGGGGATGAGCTACAACTGCCAGCTGTGGACGGTCGACTCCGCGCCCGAGATCCGGATCACGGCCCAGGGCGCTCCCACCATCCTGGTTGTCGGCACGACGGGGGATTCGGCCACGCCGTACGAGCAGGCGCAGTCCATGGCTGCACAGCTGGAGTCCGGGACGCTGCTCACGCTCGACGGCGCCGGACACGGCGCGGTCACCGGGGACAACGGCTGCATCGCCGACGCCGTGGACGGGTTCCTCTACGACGGCGTGGCACCCGAGGACGGCACCACCTGCTCGTGACCCCGGCCCGCGCCGAGCCGGGGCTCGATGGGCTTTTGCCGAGGGGAAGCGGCGCCGGTATAGTTCCCACGTGCTGCCGCCCTAGCTCAGTCGGTAGAGCGACGCTCTCGTAAAGCGTAGGTCACGGGTTCGATTCCCGTGGGCGGCTCCAGCGGAAGGCCCCGGTCCCAGACCGGGGCCTTCCCGCGTTTCCGGGCCACCTCGATAGAGTCTCCGCCATGGCCCAGTTCGACCTCCCCCTCGACGTCATCCGCACCTACCGACCCGACGTGCCGGAGTCTGCGGACTTCGACGCGTTCTGGGCGGACACCCTCGCGGCGGACGCGCCCGTTCAGCTGCTCGACGAGGCTCCTCTCGACAACCGGCAGGCGCTCATCGACACGTTCGACCTCACCTTCACCGGCTTCGGTGGAGCGCCGATCAAGGCCTGGCTGCATGTCCCGGCGGGCGCCACAGGGCCGTTGCCCACCGTCGTGCGCTACCACGGGTACTCCGTCTCGCGCGGCATGCCGCTCGCGCCCCTGTACGCCGCGGCCGGCTACGCCCAGTTCGACCTCGACAACCGCGGCCAGGGCTGGCACGCGGCAAGCATCTTCGAGCGCAGCCCCGACCCGCACGACGACGCCGGGGCCTTCGGGCCGCCCGGCCCCATGACCAAGGGCATCGCGTCGCGTGAGACGTACTACTACCGCCGCCTCATCACCGACGCGGCGCGACTGCTCCAGCTGGCGGCCGGGCACCGGCTCGTCGACGCATCGCGCCTGGTGGTCTCGGGGATCTCCCAGGGCGGCTACCTCACGCTCGCGGCGGCAGGGCTCGCGCCCTCGCTGGGGATCCAGCTGGCCGGCGCGATGCCCGACGTGGCGTTCATGTGCCACATCCGCCGCGCCGTGGGGCTCATCGACGACGCGCCGTTCTCGGACGTCGCGCGCTTCATCCGCGCCGCGCCGCACCTCGAGGACGCCGTCTGGGAGACCCTCAGCAGCTTCGACGGCGTCTCCTTCGCCCGCCGCGCCACCTGCCCCGCCCTGTTCTCGGCGGCGCTGGCCGACACCGTCTGCCCCCCGTCGACGGTGTTCGCCGCCCACAACGCCTACGGCGGCCCCCGCGACATCGTCGTCTACCCGCACAGCGGCCACGAGGGTGGACAGGACGTGCAGCTGTGGCGTCAACTCGGCTGGCTCGCCGAGAACCTCTGATAAGGAAGCACCATGACAGACCTCTTCGGCGACCACGCAGACCCGTTCACGGACCCCACGCACCGGCGCTTCCTCATCGAGCACCGCCGGGAGCTGCTGGACTTCTACCAGCCGGAGGTCTGCCTCCCCTCGGGCGGGTTCGCGTGGATCGGCAACGAGGGGCACGCCATGCCCGAGATGGGCGCGCAGCTCTTCATCGGCGCCAGGATGACCCACGTGTTCTCGCTGGCCGCCATGGAGGGGCGCCCCGGCGCGCGCGACGTGGTGGAGCACGGGCTGGCCTTCTACCTCGACGGCCCCGGCCGCGACCCCGAGTTCGACGGCTGGGTGCCGTCCGTCGGCGGCGACCAGCCGCAGGACCGCAAGGAGCTGTACGGGACCGCGCAGCTGCTGCTCGCCGCCAGCTCCGCCACCGCCGCGGGCTTCGCCCGGGGTCGCGAGCTGCTGGAGGCCGCGTCGTCCGTCATCGACAGCCACTACTGGCGCGAGGAGGACGGCATCTGCGTGGAGGGCTACGACCGGTCCTTCACCGAGCTGGACGACTACCGCGGGCAGAACGCCAACATGCATCTCACCGAGGCCTACCTCGCCGCCTTCGAGGCCACGGGTGAACAGAAATACCTGACCAGGGCCGCGTCCATCGCGCGCAGGATCGCATCGGCGGCCGCCGAGCCCGTGGAGGGCGCGTGGCGGCTGCCCGAGCACTTCACCGCGGACTGGGAGCCGCTGCCGGAGTACAACGCGGAGGACCCCCGCCACCCCTTCCGGCCCTACGGGTCCCAGCCCGGGCACTGGCTGGAGTGGACCAAGCTGCTGCTTCAGCTGCGCGGCCTCGGCGTGGACGAGCCGTGGCTGCTGCCCGCGGCGGCCGCCCTGTTCGACGGCGCGGTCCGCGACGCGTGGAAGGAGGGCTTCGTCTACACGGTCGACTGGGAAGGCCGGCCCGTTGTGGAGGAGCGCTTCTTCTGGGAGGTGGCCGAGGGCATCGGTGCGGCGCGGTACCTGTGGCTCGCCACGGGCGATCACGCGTACCAGGAGTGGTACGAGAGGTTCTGGCGCTTCGCCGACGAGCATTTCGTCGACCATGGGCGGGGCAGCTGGCACTCGGAGCTCGACGCGTCCCTGGCCCCGGTGACACACACCTGGGACGGCAAGCCGGATCTCTACCACGTCTACCAGGCCACCCTCTACGCCTTCCTGCCCGCCGATCAGGGCTTCGCGGCATGGCTGTCGGCGGGCAACTCGAAAGCCCTGGCTTAGACGACTCCCGGCCATCGGCATGGAATCGGCCTTGTAGGCTGGTCCTCGCTTCCCCGACCCGGGGATTCGTCTAGGAGGAACACGGTGTTCGACTGCGCCATCATCGGGGCTGGGCTGGCTGGGCTCGTCGCCGCGCAATACCTCACGGACCGCGGGCTCGATGTCACGGTGCTCGAGGCGCGGGAACGCGTCGGCGGCCGGGTCGAGAACAAGGTGCTGAGCGACGGCTCGTACGTCGAGCTGGGCGGTCAGTGGATCGGCCCCGGCTTCGACGAGCTGCTCGAGATCATCGATTCGCTGGGGCTGGAGACCATCGGCCTGCCCGCCCGGGGCAACCTCGTGGTCCGGCTCCGCGGTCAGGCGCTCCAGGTGCCCTCCAAGGAGGACACCCCAGCGCTCACCCCGTTCGAGGTCTCCGACCTCGGCCAGGGCCTGCTGCGCCTGCGCCGGCTGGCCGAGCGCCTGCGCGACGACCCCGCCTGGCGGAAGGCCAACGACGCCTGGCTGAAGCAGGATCTGCGCCGGTGGGTCACCACCAACCTGCGCACCCACGGCGCGCAGCGGCGCTTCGCCGAGGTCTACGCCGCCGCGTTCGGACCCATGCCCAAGGAGGCCACGCTCGTCGAGGGCCTGCACCAGGTCAACTCGGGGCCGGATCTGGAGTCCATGCTCGCCAGCAACGGCGGCCTCCACCAGCAGCGCGTCCACGGCGGGATGGCCGCGGTGGCAGAGGCACTCGCCGCCCGCCTGGGTGACGTCGTGCGGCTCGGCGCCGAGGTGACCATGGTGGAGCACGCGGACCGGTCCGCGCGCCTGAGGCTCGCCAACGGCGAGGTGGTCGAGGCCCGGCAGGTCATCTCGACGCTGCCGCCGCGGCTGGCCGTCTCCCTGCCGCATCAGCCGGCCCTCGCCCCCTGGCGCGCCGAGGCGGCAGACCGGGTGGCGCCCGGCAACGTGATCAAGGCCTTCCTCATCTACTCGCGGCCGTTCTGGCGCGAGCTCGGGTACTCCGGCCAGTCCAGCGCGGACGAGGGCGCCGTGCGCGTCACCTTCGACACCACGTCGGACAACTCCGAGCGGGGGCACCTGATGGGCTTCTTCGAGGGCGCGGACGCGGACAGCCTCTCGCGTCGCTCCGTCACGCTGCGCGAGCGCGCGTTCGTGGATTCGGTGGTCCGCACGTTCGGGGACGTGGCGGCCTTCCCACTGTCCTACATCGAGCGGGACTGGTCCTCCGAGAAGTTCACGGGCGGCTGCCACGGCGCGCACTTCGCCCCGGGCGTCTGGACCACCAACGGCCCGGTGCTGGCCGAGCCCGACGGCGTGCTGCACTGGGCGGGCGCCGAGTACGCCACGCGCTTCAACGGATACATGGAGGGTGCGGTCCGCTCGGGCCGCGAGGTGGCCGCCGTTGTCGCCCGCAACCTCGCCTGACGCTCGCCTCGGCCGGCTGCGCCTCGTGGCGCAGGGCCTCATCACGAGGCCGTTTGCGACGCCCACCGCCGCCGTGCGGGCACTCGGGGCGATGCAGGGGCAGGACCTGCCCGGCGTGCTGGCCTCGGCGGCGCTGCGCACCCCGCTGGGGGCCGACGCTGTGCTCGCGGACCTCGACGCCGGCGCTCTGGTGCGCGGCTATCCCATGCGCGGCACCGTCTTCCTGCTTCCTGCCGACGACGCCGCGTGGATCACCGAGCTCTGCGCCAGGCCGTCGGTGCGCGCCGCCTCCGCGCGGAGCCATCAGCTGGAGCTCGATGTCCCCCAGATCGAGCGCGCCAGCGCTTTGGCGCTCGACACCCTTGACGCAGGGCCCATGTCCAGGGCGGCGCTGTTCGAGCGGTGGGACGCCCACGGCCTCGCGCCCCGTGGGGGGAGGGGCTACCACCTGCTCTTCCACCTCATCGCCGGCGGCACCGTCTGCTACGGGCCGTGGAACGGCACCGAACAGGACCTGGTGCTCACGTCGCGCTGGCTTCCGCAGGGATCCACCCTCGAGGGGCGCTTCAACGGGGACCGGGTGGCGGCCGCAGCCGAGTTTCTGCGCCGCTACCTGACCAGCCATGGCCCCGCGACCGTCAGGGACTTCGCCTGGTGGACCAAGCTCGGCCTCGGTGAGATCCGCGCCGCATCGGGGCTGGTGGCCGACGCGCTGGAGACCGACGGGGCCGCCGAGGCGAGCTACTGGCGCCCCGGGCTGCTCGAGGAGGCGGCGGACCTGGGGCGGAGGGCGTCCGCGCCGCTGCTGCTGCCGGGCTTCGACGAGTTCGTGCTGGGGTACCAGGACCGGCTCTTCGCCCTGACCGAGGAGGACCACCACCGCCTCGTCCCAGGCAACAACGGAGTGTTCAAGAAGTCGATCGTCGCCGGGGGGCTGGTGCGGGGAAGTTGGAACCGGGCCGGCCGGCCGGGGAGGCGGACGTTGGAGACCGACGAGTTCGCCCCGCTCAGCGCCACGGTCCGGGCGAGGCTGGACGCGTCGTTCCGGGCCTTCCCCTTCGTCGCGCCCTGACGGAGCACCCGACACCGCAGACAGGGGGAGGGCGACGCATGTCTGCGTCGCCCTCCCCCTGACAGTGCCGTCCGATCAGATGGCAGCGGAGCCCTTCTCGCCGGTGCGGATCCGGACGATCTCGTCGACCGGGGTGGACCAGACCTTGCCGTCGCCGACCGCGCCGGTCCTGGCCGCCTTGGAGATGACCTCGATCACTTCCTCCGCCTCGTCGTCCTCGACCACGACCTCGATCTTCGCCTTGGAGATGAAGTCGATGGTGTACTCGGCGCCGCGGTAGAACTCCTTGTGGCCCCGCTGGCGGGCGTAGCCGGAGCATTCGGTGACGGTCATTCCGGCCACGCCGTGCTGGGCGAGCGCGATCTGAACCTGGGTCAACATGGTGGGCTGAACGATTGCCGTGACAAGCCTCATGCCTTCACGTCCTCTCGGGGGATGGGAACGATCAGCGTCTGCCGAACGCCGTAGGTGGAGTAGCCGACGGCACTGAGGTCGTAGCCGGTCTCAGCGTGCTCCGCGGTGTCGATGCCCTGCGTCTCGGCCGCCTCGGGGACCCGCAGGCCCATGGTCTTGTCCATGACCTTGGCGATCACGAAGGTGACCACGAAGGAGTAGATCATGACCACCACGGCGCCCAGCGCCTGGCGCCACAGCTGATCGACGCCGCCGCCGTAGAAGAGGCCGGCGACACCGGCGGGGGAGTTGGGATCGGCCAGGAAGCCGATGGCCAGGGTGCCGACGAGGCCACCGACGAGGTGGACGCCCACCACGTCGAGCGAGTCGTCGTAGCCGAGGCGCGACTTCAGGCCGATGGCGAAGGCGCAAGCCACACCGGCGAGGACGCCGATGACGAGCGCGCCCAGCGGGCTGACGGAGTGCGCGGCGGGGGTGACACCGACGAGGCCCGCCACGATGCCGGAGGCGGCGCCGAGGCTGGTGGCGTGCCCGTCGCGGAGACGCTCAACCAGCAGCCAGCCGAGCATGGCCGCCGCGCCGCCGGCGAGGGTGTTGATCCAGGCCACACCGGCCATGGAGCCGGCGCCGAGGGCCGAGCCCGCGTTGAAGCCGAACCAGCCGAACCAGAGGAGGCCGGCGCCGAGCATGAC
This sequence comes from Tessaracoccus yangjingae, assembly GCF_055326235.1. Taxonomy (NCBI): domain Bacteria; kingdom Bacillati; phylum Actinomycetota; class Actinomycetes; order Propionibacteriales; family Propionibacteriaceae; genus Tessaracoccus; species Tessaracoccus yangjingae. The sequence continues at coordinate 149,063 of NZ_JBUZNN010000001.1, forward strand.
CAGCGTCAGGTTGTGGGGGCGCATCGGGGTGCGACCGAAGCCCATGCGGGGGCCGATCACGATGGCCAGCGCGAGTGCCGCGGCGCCTGCGTTGATGTGGATGGCGGTGCCGCCGGCGAAGTCGATGGCCTGGATGCTGTTGGCGATGAACCCGCCCTTCTCAGCCGTGCCGCCGTCGAAGCTGAACACCCAGTGGGCGGCGGGGAAGTACACCAGCAGCGCCCACACGGCGGCGAACACCGCCCATGCGGAGAACTTCATGCGGTCGGCGACCGCGCCGGAGATGAGCGCCACCGCGATGATGGCGAAGGCCGCCTGGAACCCCGCGAAGACCATCGCCGGCACCGTGAAGGTGGCCAGCTCGGGATCCATGAGGCCGTTGAGGAAGAGGAACTCAAGCGGGTTGCCGATGAGGCCGCCGATGGAGTTGCCGAAGGCCATGGAGTAGCCGACGATCACCCAGAGGACCCCGACGATGCCCATCGTCGTGACGGACATCATGAGCATGTTGAGCACGCTCTTGGCGCGGACCATGCCGCCGTAGAAGAACGCGAGACCGGGGGTCATGAGGAGCACCATGGCCGCGCTCACCAGGACCCAAGCGGTATCGCCTGCACTGATTTCGAGAACTGTCATGGCCGAAATCTTGCAGGGCCCGCATTTCGGAAGATTCGTCGCCGGGTAACGGTTGGGTAAGGGAAATCGCGGCGCGCGTTTCAGCCGGGCGTCGGCACGTTACCGCCCTGTTAAGGGCGTCGTCGGACGCCTTCGAGGCGCACGGTTGAGAAGTCACCTTCGGCCAGATCCGACCAGTCGCCGTCGAAGGTGAAGGCGCTGAAGGCCGAGGTCGGGAACCAGCACTGCGCCTGGTCCGCCTCCGCCCGGTCACTGGCGTAGGCCAACTCGGCGACGAGGCTGGGGATGGTGGGGGCATGCCCCACGACCAGCAGGCCTGAGACGTTCGGGTCCGTCTCGCCGATCCGCTGGAGCATGGTCTCGGTGCCCTGGTAGTAGAGGGCGTCCTGGTACTCGACGGGGATGTCGAGGCCCAGCGCGGCGAACGTCTCGCGGGTGCGCTGCGCGGTGGAGACCAGCGCGTACTGCAGGCCGAGCCCGGCCAACTCCCGGCCCGCCTCCTGCGAGTCCTGGACGCCGCTGGGCTTGAGGCGCCGCGCCTTGTCGCCGCCCACGTTGTTGGCCTCTGTCTTGGCGTGGCGCATCAGCACGAGTCGTCTCATGGGCCGAGCCTACGCCCCGTCACCGCGGGGCGCACGGGCATGTCAGGGGCGGGTGGCGACGATCAGGTCACGCTTGATGGAGGAGTCCACCCGGTGCGCGAACCGCTCCCACGGCCCCCCGGCGCGCACCTCGAGCCCGGCGTCGGTGAGCATCGCGGCGAGGTCCTGGCGGGACAGCCCGAAGGTGTTCCAGCTGATCCCCAGCGCTCCGCCGTGCATGAGCTGGCCCGCCCAGACGGGGATCGCCTCACCCAGGAGGCCGGCGGGCGAGCGGTCGCGCTTGCCCGCGACTCCCCGCACGTCCGTGGAGGAACCGTGCGCGATGCCGTAGGGGGCGTCGGTGACGATGGCGTCGAACCTCTTCTTCCCGAACAGGGCGGCGGAGTCGCGGGTGTCGCCGACGAACGCGGTGACGTGGAGGGCCGGGCCCTCTCCCCGGATCTCGGCGTCGAACCGCCTGCCGATGGCCTTGCCGTCGCGGCGCACGGGCGTGGTGTCCGCCGTGTGCTTGAGCCGTTTGCGCCTCAGGTAGGTGGTGTAGAAGGAGGCCATCTGCTCGAAGGCCTTCGCGTCGCCCTCCACCCCGTACGCGTCGTGGCCGAGCAGCAGCGCGGTGGAGAGCGTGGTGCCGCGGCCGGCGAGCGGGTCGAGGATCTGCCTGGGGCCGGTGGCCTCACGGGTCACCGCGGCGAGCGTGACGCCCACGAGCAGCTGGGTGAACTGCTCGTTGGTCTTGCCCTGGTACTTCGGGATGGTCACCAGGTCGTCGTCGAGCGCGAAGGCGCGGGGGAGCGGGACGGGGCGGAGCAGGTCCCCCTCCGCCTCGAACAGGGCGAAGCACGCGGACTGCCGCGACACCGTCTCCGCCTGGGCCTCGCTCAACTCCGCGGCCTCGAAGGACAGGTACCCGACGCCCGCCACGTCGATGTCGGCGATGCCGGCGGCGAAGGGCGCGGTGAGCTCCAGTTCGGCGGCCGTCAGTGGGCCGGACTCGCCGGCGTAGACACGGTTGGCCGACGGCGTACGCAGCATGAGATAGCGGGGCATTGGGTCAGTCTCCCACACGCCCGAGAGGGCCAGGGGCAGCGAAAAGGCCCCGCCGGAGCGGGGCCTCGCGGGACGCGGTGGTCCGGCGGCCTGTCAGGCCAGGTTCATGTGGTGATGCTCGTACGGGGTGCCCTTGGCGCGTTCGAACGACGCGGCGACCTCGGCCTCGGCCTCCTCGCGGCCGGTCCAGGTGGCGCCCTCGACCGACTTGCCCGGCTCCAGGTCCTTGTAGACGGAGAAGAAGTGCTCGATCTCCAGCAGCATGTGCTCGGGCACCGACGACAGATCCGAGATGTGCTTGCGTCGGGTGTCCGCGGTGGCCACGCACAGGACCTTGTCGTCCCCGCCCATCTCGTCGGTCATGCGGAACATCGCGACGGCGTAGCACTCGATCAGGCAGCCCGGGAAGGTGGGGTCCGCGCCGATCACCATGGCGTCCAGCGGGTCCCCGTCCTGGCCGAGGGTGCCCTCGACGAAGCCGTAGTCGTACGGGTACTGGGTGGAGGTGAACAGCGTGCGGTCCAGGCGGATGCGGCCCGTGTTGTGGTCCATCTCGTACTTGTTCTTGGTGCCCTTGGGGATCTCCACCGTCACGTCGAACAGGATGCGGCGTCCGAGGTCCACCGGGGCCATGCCGACTGGTGCGTCTTCGCTCACGGGGGCACTCCTATGATTGGGGTTGATACCCGCGGGTCGGCGCGGGCCGGATACCCCTGCAGGATACAGGCTCGGAGGACACCTTGCGGACACGCACCAGGACGCTCAACGGGGTCCTGGCGTGGCTTCTGGTAGGGCTTCTGGCCGCTGGGGGCTTCGTCGTCGCCGTGTTCCAGCAGCCCATCCTGGCCGCCACCGGCGTGGTCCGGGCCGGCGCGCCGACCACGGTGCCGCCCACCCTCTTCTCCCCGTCCCCCACGCCCAGCCCGGATCCGGGAGCGGCCGGCCCGGGGCTCGCGGACCGCGCCCAAACCCCTGCCGAGGGCACGCTTCCCGACCGGACGGTCCTGGACGCCAGGCTGGGTGGCCTCGACCGCTCGAAGCTCCTCACCGCCGACGGAGGCGCCGCGCAGATCGCCTGGGAGGTCGTCGACGTCGCGTCGGGCGAGGTGGTCGCGGCCAACTCCGCGACCACGGCACTCACCCCCGCCTCCAACACCAAGACGCTGACCACCCTGGCGGTCATGAACGCATTCACCGGTTCCGAGCGGTTCGCCACCACCGTCGTGCAGCCCGCGCCCGGCCAGATCGTGCTGGTCGGCGGGGGTGACCCGATGCTCCTCAGCGTCCCTGCGGACCCGGGCGCCTACCCGCAGCCGGCCACCACGCAGCAGCTGGCGGCGGACACGGCCGCCGCGCTGAAGGCGGCGGGGCAGGCCACCGTCAGCCTCGGCTTCGACGCGACGCTCTTCAGCGACCCGGGCTGGAACGACACCTGGCCCGGGAACTACCGCGACCAGGTCACCCAGCTGTCCGCGCTGTGGGTGGACGAGGGCCGCGTGGGCGGCGTCCGGAGCCGCACCCCCGCGCTCGACGCCGCCAGGATCTTCGCCGCCCAGCTGGCCGCGGCCGGGATCACGGTGACCGGCGCGCCCGCCGCGGCGGCGGCCGCCGGCGTGGAACTGGCCCGCGTCGAGTCGCTGCCGGTCCACGTCCTCGTCGAGACCGCCATGAACCGGTCGAACAACTCCTTCACCGAGGTGCTCGGGTTCCAGCTGGCGCTCGCCACCGGCCACCCCTCGACGTTCGCTGGATCCGTGGCCGCCATCGAAGAGCAGCTCACCGCGCTCGGCCTGTGGGACGACGGGGCGGTGCTCCTCGACGCGTCGGGCCTCTCCCGCAGCAATCTCGTCACGGCGAACATGCTGGCCAGGGCGCTCAGGGTGATGACCACGGATGCCCGCCTGTCGGTGGTCCTCGACGGCCTCCCCACGGCCGGGGTGACCGGCACGCTCGCCGACCGCTTCACCGACCAGATCTCGCGGCCCGCCCGCGGGGTGGCCCGGGCCAAGACGGGTACCCTGTCGTTCGTCTCCACGCTCGCCGGCACCACTCTCACCGCCGACGGACGACAGGTGACGTTCGCGTTCCTCATCAATGGGCCCCCGGACGGCTTCGCCGCCAAGCTGTGGACGGACCAGGCCACGGGCGTCGTCGCGGCCTGCGGCTGCTGATGGAGCACGCCCCGATCGTCGACTGGGCGCTTGCCCGCCGCGTCGCGGTGGCCGCGGCCGGCGATCTCCCCGCCCTCACCCGCCCCGAGGCCGAACAGCTGGTGGCCGATCTCCGGGTGACCGCGCGCCGGGCCGGCGGGATCGCGGCGCGCCACCTCGGGTTGGACGGCGCGGGGGCGGATCAGATCCGCGTCGTGGACTGGGCGGGATGGGGCCGGGCGGTCCGCCGGATGGCAGACGGCGCCGTCGCGGAGCTCGGGCTGAGGGCCCGGGAACCGCACCCTCTCAACGCGCTGCGCGGGGCCGGCAACGGGATCCTGGCGGGCCTGGGCATCGGGGTGGTGAGCCGCCGGATGCTGGGGCAGTTCGACGCGTTCACCGGCAGCCGCGCCCTCTACCTGGTGGCGCCCACCATCGTCGCGCACGAGCGGGCCCATCGGTTCGTGCCGGCGGACTTCCGGCTCTGGATCTCCCTGCACGAGCAGACCCATGCGCTGCAGTTCCAGGCCGCGCCCTGGCTGCGGGAGCACCTCCGAGCGCTCATGGCGCGCCTGGCCGACGACGACGCCCACCTCCTCGACGGGCTGGCCGGGCTGCGGTCCGCGAGGGACGTGACGGCGCTGATGATCTCGCCGGGCGCCCGCGGCGACCTCGCGGCCCTGACCGCCGCCATGACTTTCCTCGAGGGCCACGCCGACCACGTCGCGGACCGGGCCGGTCGCGGCCACATCAAGACGGTCCCGGCCCTTCGGCGCGCCTTCCACCGCCCTGAGCGAGCATCGCTGCTGAGCCGCCTCGCCGGGCCGCTGAGCAAGAACGCCCAGTACCGCGACGGGCTGGCGTTCTGCACGGCGGTCCAACGCTCCGGTGGGAAGCGGGCCCTGGCCGCGGCCTTCGAGGCGCCGGAGGCGCTCCCCACCGCCTCCGAGATCGCGGACCCGGCAGCCTGGCTCCGCAGGGTCCGTGGCTAGGCGCGAGCTGGGGCCGGCCGCGCTGAAGGTGGCGCAGGCGGTGGCCGCGATGCTGCCGGACGGCCCCGCGATCGTCGGCTGTTCGGGCGGGGCGGACTCGACGGCGCTCGCCCTGGGGGCGCGGTGGGCGTCGGCGCGGGCGGGCACGACGGTGTCCGCCGTCGTCGTCGACCACGGGCTGCAGCCCGGCTCGAGGGAGGCGGCCGAGGCCGCGGCTGGGCGGCTGTCGGCCCGGGGGATCGACGCGGCTGTCATCCCGGTGGCGGTGGGCGGCGACCACGACGGGGGGCTGGAGGCCGCCGCCCGGGATGCCCGGCTGGCGGCCCTGGCCGGGCCCGGGCTACCGGTGCTGCTGGGGCACACCATGGACGACCAGGCCGAGACGGTGCTCCTCGGCCTGCTCCGCGGGTCGGGAACCCGGTCACTGGCCGGCATGGCGCCGGTGCGGGGACAGTTCGTCCGCCCCCTCCTCGGCCTGCGCAGGGCCGACACGGAGCAGGCGTGCCGGGAGTGGGGCGTCGAGGTCTGGGCGGACCCCATGAACGAGGATCCCCGCTTCGCGAGGGTGCGGGTGCGGGGCGTGCTGGGCGAGCTGTCGGCCGCGCTCGGCCGCGACGTGGCCCCGTCGCTGGCGCGCACCGCCACCCTGGCCAGGGCCGACGCCGACCTGCTGGACGCTCTGGCGGCCGAGGCCTGGCCCGGGTCGCAGGATCTACGGGTCAGCGACCTGGAGCCGCTGCCCGACGCGCTCCGCTGGCGGGTGGTCCACCGGTGGCTGAGGCGCCACGCCCCGGAGGCCGCGATGGTCCACGTCACGGCGGCGCTCGAGCTCGTGGAGCGCTGGCGTGGGCAGGGCGCCGTCGCGGTGCCTGGAGGGCGGGTGAGCCGACGCTCCGGCGCCCTCGTGTTCCTCCCCGGGGACGGGAGCGGGGCTGCGGACCAGGGCCGCGCGCGATAGGCTGACGAACCGTGGATGCTGCTGACGTTGCCCAGGACCTTGAGAAGGTGCTCTTCACCTCGGACACGATCCAGGCCCGGGTGGCCGAGATCGCCGCACAGATAGACGCGGACTACCAGGGCCGCCAGGTGCTCCTGGTCGGGGTGCTCAACGGCGCGGTGATGGTGATGAGCGACCTGCAGCGCGCCATGCACAGCCACGTGGAGATGGACTGGATGGCCGTGTCGTCGTACGGCTCCGGCACGCAGTCCAGCGGTGTGGTGCGCATCCTCAAGGATCTGAGCGTGGACCTGGAGGGCCGCGACGTCATCGTCGTGGAGGACATCATCGACACCGGCCTGACGCTGTCCTACCTCATGAGCAACCTCGCGTCCCGCGGCCCCGCCTCGCTGGAGATCATGGCTATGTTCCGCAAGCCAGACGCCGCCCAGATCGCCGTGCCCGTCCGGTACGTGGGCTTCGAGATCCCCAACGAGTTCGTCGTCGGGTACGGGCTGGACTACGCGGGCCGGTACCGCAACCTGCGCGACGTGGGCACGCTGTCGCCCCACGTCTACAGCTGACCAGGTCACCCGGCGCCCGCGTGAGCGCGGGCGGGCGCGGTTGAGGCCGCTGGTAGTGTTTCGGTGCGCCTCACTGTCGCCCTACTAGATCGGCTTTGCCTGTGCAGAAGTTCTTCAAGAGCCCGATGGCCTGGATCCTGATCAGCCTGCTCTTCCTGCTGCTCGGCATGCAGGTGCTCAGCAGCATCACCGGGTTCCAGACCGTTCCCACGTCGGAGACGCTCGCGCTGCTCAACAGCGACACCAAGCTGCAGGAGGTCGTCCTCGTCGACGGCGAGCAGATGATCCAGGTCACCGATGAGCAGGGCGTCAAGACCCAGTCCGCCTGGGTGGGCAACCAGGTCGACGACATCGTCCCCATCCTTGAGGAGCGCGAAGCCGCCGGCACCATCGAGCGCTGGTCGGCGAGCAATCCCAGCCCCAGCCTCCTGTCGATGTTCCTCTACACCGGCCTGCCGTTCATCATCCTGCTGCTGGTCTTCTTCTGGATCATGCGCTCGGTCTCCGGCGGCGGTCAGGGCGGTCCGCTGTCGTTCGGGAAGTCGAAGGCCAAGCTGGTCAGCAAGGACACGCCGAAGACCACGTTCAAGGACGTGGCCGGCGCCGTCGAGGCCGTCGAGGAGCTCGAGGAGATCAAGGAGTTCCTCGCCGAGCCCGCGAAGTTCCAGAAGCTCGGCGCGAAGATCCCCAAGGGCGTCCTCCTCTACGGTCCGCCCGGCACCGGCAAGACGCTTCTGGCCCGCGCCGTCGCGGGCGAGGCGGGCGTGCCCTTCTTCTCCATCTCCGGCTCGGACTTCGTCGAGATGTTCGTCGGCGTTGGCGCCTCCCGGGTCCGTGACCTGTTCAACCAGGCCAAGGAGAACGCGCCGGCCATCATCTTCATCGACGAGATCGACGCCGTCGGGCGCCACCGCGGGGCCGGCCTCGGCGGCGGCCACGACGAGCGCGAACAGACCCTCAACCAGCTGCTCGTCGAGATGGACGGCTTCGACGTGCGGGGCGGAGTCATCCTCATCGCGGCCACCAACCGTCCCGATGTGCTGGACCCGGCGCTGCTGCGCCCCGGGCGCTTCGACCGCCAGATCGGCGTGGAGGCCCCGGACGTGGAGGGGCGCCAGAAGATCCTCCAGGTGCATGCCAAGGGCAAGCCGTTGGCCAGCGACGTGGACCTGGCCTCCATCGCCCGGCGCACCCCCGGCTTCTCCGGCGCGGACCTCGCCAACGTGCTCAACGAGGCGGCCCTGCTGTCGGCGCGCATGAACCAGGAGATGATCCGCCAGCCGCAGCTGGACGAGGCCATCGACAGGGTCATCGCCGGTCCGCAGAAGCGGACCCGCCTCATGAACGACCGTGAGCGCCTCATCACGGCCTACCACGAGGGCGGCCACGCCCTCGTCGCGGCGGCCATGCCCGGCAACGACCCGGTGCAGAAGGTCACCATCCTTCCCCGCGGCCGGGCGCTCGGCTACACCATGGTGATGCCGGACGCGGACAAGTACTCCCAGACCCGCGGCGAACTGCTGGACCAGATGGCCTACATGATGGGCGGCAGGGCGGCCGAGGAGCTGGTCTTCCACGACCCGACAACGGGCGCCTCGAACGACATCGAGAAGGCCACCAAGGTGGCCCGGGCCATGGTCATGCAATTCGGCATGAGCGAGCGCGTGGGCGCCGTCAAGCTCGGCGGAGGGGACTCGGAGCCCTTCATGGGCATGCGGGGCACCGACTCCAGCCAGGAGTACTCGCAGGCCATGGCCGCCGTCGTCGACGACGAGGTCACCAAGCTCATCCACACCGCCCACCAGGAGGCGTTCGATGTCCTCCAGGAGAACCGCGACGTGCTCGACGAGCTGGTGCGGCAGCTGTTCGCCAGGGAGACGCTGAACAAGACAGAGGTGGCCGAGGTGTTCAAGGCCCTCCGCCGGCGCGACAAGCGCCCCGCCTGGACGGGCTCGGAGCTGCGCCAGCCGTCGCAGCTGCCCCCCGTCGACGTTCCCCCCGCGCCCGAGGGGCCGGCGGACCTGCCGCCCGTGCTGCAGTCGCCGCCCGCGCCTCCCGCGGCCGGCCCCGAGTACTGGCCCGGATCGGCGCCCCAGCCCCCGGAGACGGGGCCCTCCCCCTGGGGTCCCCCAACCCCGCCGGCCGGGCACTGACATGGCCGTCGACGAGGCACGCGCAGCGGCCGCCGTCCGCGAGCTGCTGGCCGCCATTGGAGAGGACCCGGAACGCGACGGCCTCCAGGAGACGCCGGACCGCGTGGCCCGCGCCTGGGGCGAGCTGCTGGCGGGCCACGGCGCCGACCCCTCCGGCATCCTCGGCAAGACCTTCGACATCGCCCACGACGAGATGGTCCTGGTCAAGGACATCGAGCTGGTCAGCACCTGCGAACACCACCTGCTCCCGTTCACCGGCGTGGCCCACGTGGGCTACATCCCGTCCGCGGACGGCCGGGTCACGGGCCTGTCGAAGCTCGCCAGGCTGGTGGACGTCTACGCCCGCCGGCTCCAGGTCCAGGAGCGCCTCACCACCCAGATCGCCGACGCCCTCGTCGAGCACCTGGATGCGCGCGGCGTGATCGTCGTCGTCGAGGCCGAGCACACCTGCATGACCATGCGGGGGGTGCGCAAGCCCGGGAGCCGGACCGTGACGTCCGCCGTGCGTGGCCTCCTCAGGCACCCCGCCACCAGGGCGGAGGCGATGAGCCTCATCATCGGGCGGTGACCGCGTGACCCTCGTGATGGGGATCGTCAACGTGACCCCTGACTCGTTCTCCGACGGCGGGCGCTTCCTGGACCCGGAGGAGGCCGTCAGGCACGCCAGGCGGATGCTGGCCGAAGGGGCCTCGCTCATCGACGTCGGGGGCGAGTCCACCCGCCCGGGGGCGCAGCGCGTGACCCTTCAGGAGGAGCTGGACCGCGTCGTGCCGGTGGTTCGGGCGCTGGCGGCCGACGGGGTCAGCGTCTCGGTGGACACCATGCGCGCCGGTGTGGCGAGCGCGGCCATCGATGCCGGCGCGGCCATCATCAACGACGTCTCAGGCGGGCAGGCGGACCCGGAGATGGTCGACGTCATGGCCGCCTCGACCGCGGACTTCATCGTCATGCACTGGCGTGAGCACTCGGTGCGGATGCAGGAGCAGGCCCACTACACCGACGTGGTGACCGATGTCATCGCGGAGCTGCTGGTGCAGCGCGACGCCGCGCTCGCCGCGGGGATCCCGGGGGAGCGCATCATCCTCGATCCGGGCCTCGGCTTCTCGAAGTCCTGGGACCACAACTGGACCCTGCTCAGGCATCTGGGCCGGATGCAGGAGCTCGGGCACCGCGTCCTCGTGGGTGCGTCACGCAAGGCGTTCCTGGGGGAGCTCCTCGGCGGGAGGCAGCCCGAGGGGAGGGACGCCGCCACGGCTGCGATCTCCTTCTGGTCCGCGCTGCACGGCGTGTGGGCGGTGCGGACGCACGACGTCCAGGGGCAGGGCGACGCGATCGCCGTCGCCAGGCGGCTGGGTCACGAGGCGCCCGTCGTGATCGGCTGAGGCAGCCAACCCCTGCCGGCCGCCTGGAGGGCTTGCGGTAGGGTCGGAGCCAACCGAAAGGGGACCACAATCGACCGCATCACGCTCACCGGACTCACCGCGACGGGGTTTCACGGGGTGTTCCCCCACGAGCGCCGCGACGGCCAACCCTTCGTCGTCGACGTGGTGCTCGAGTTGCCGCTCGAGACCGGCTCGGACCAGTTGGACGACACCGTCAGCTATGCCGACATCGCGGATACGGTGGAGCGCGTGATCACGGGAGAGCCGCGCAACCTGATTGAGACGGTGGCTGGTGAGATTGCTCAGAGGTGCCTGGTCCATGGCAGAGTGGAGCGCGTCACGGTCACCGTGCACAAGCCCCTGGCGCCCTTGAGCCAGAGCTTCACGGATGTTGCCGTCACGATCAGCAGGAGTAGAGATGACTAACGGACCATTCGATATCGATGTAGACACGCTGGGCAATCTGCGCCCCATCGCGAAGGTGGTGCTGAGCCTCGGATCGAACATGGGGGACTCGGCCTCGATCCTCCAGGAGGCGGTGGATTTCCTCGCCGAGACGCCGGACCTGATCCTGGTTGACGTCTCCCCGGTCTACGAGACCAAGCCTCACGGGGACGTCCAGGACCAGGACGACTTCCTCAACCTCATCGTCGTGGCCGAGTCCACGCTCGAGCCGCTCACGCTGCTCGACAGGGCGCAGGCCATCGAGGAGAACTTCGGCCGCACCCGCGAGCTGCGGCACGGCCCCCGCACTCTGGACATCGACATCATCATGGTGGGCAAGCGGATCTCCGAGGACAGCATCGAGCTGCCGCACCCCCGCGCCCACGAGCGGGCGTTCGTCCTGGTGCCGTGGCTGGACATCGACCCCAACGCCGAGATCGCCGGCCACGGGCCCATCGCGGACCTCGTCGAGGAGCTGGACACCTCCACGGTCACCCGCCGCGACGACGTCGTGGTGACGGCTGCCACGGGATTTTGAGCGCGGGCCCGCGCCTCGGCCTGACCACCGCCCGTCAGGCCGTCGTCTCGGTGCTCGCGGGCGCCGTGGTGTGCGCGCTCATCCTCCTCGCCTTCGGTGCTGCCGGCTCCTTTCCGCCGGTGGTGCCGTGGTCGGTGCCGATCCTGATGTTCGTGCTGGCGGTGGGTGTCGCGGTGTACGCGCGGATCCTGCCCAGGCGCATCGAGCAGCACCGCGTCGAGCCGCCCGAGTCGGTGGCGGCGCTCGCCATCGGCAAGTCGATGATCATGACCGGCGCGGTGCTCGCCGGAGCGCACGTGGTCTACGTGGTCCGCTATCTGCAGCTGTTCGACGCACCCCTCCCCTCGGCGAGGGTGATCCAGGGCGCGGCGACCATCGTCGCGTCGCTCCTGCTGGCCGGGGCCGGTGCGCTCCTCGAGCGGGCCTGCGTGGTGCACGACGACGACGGCGACGACGAGCATCCCAACGGCGGCGTGACTTCCCCCGCGTGATGGCGACACGCCCGCGCGCCTGACGGGGAGAGCGGCCCTCGCGGCTTACTGTGGGCGGCATGGCTGGTCGACGCGCTTCTCAGAAGTCCTCCGAGCGCACCCTTGCGCTCACGATCCTGGGCGTGGGCACCGCTGTCTCCGTCGCCTCCCTCGTGGGGGACGTGTGGATTGTGCGTGCGGGGCTGCTCATCGCTGTGGTGATGGCGTTCGCCGCCGTCCGGGTGGCGTGGCGCGAGCTCAAGGTCGAGCGCGAGCGGCACGCGCTGGAGATGAAGCACGAAGTGGCGCTGCGGTCGCAGCAGGCCATGCGGTTCCACGAGGAGTCCGTGGCCATGATCGGCCGGTTCAATGCCAGGTCGGAGAACCTGCAGTCGGTGATCGCCAAGCTCCGCAGCCAGCTGGGTTCCGCCAAGGCCGAGCTGAGCTCCATGCGCGGCAACGCGGTCTGGTTGCGCGCGGAGGTGGCCGAACGCCAGGCGCGCATCGAGGCACTAGAGACGCGGATCGCGGAGCTCGAGGCCGAGGACACGGCCAACATCGTCGATCTGCCCCGCCGGGTCTCTCCCAGCATCGAGGACATCTGGGGCCAGGATGAGCATCCCACCATGGTGGACCTGGCCAAGCTCAACCTGGACGGCCTCCCCGCGCTGCGCCAGGCCTGACCCGCCTTCCTGACCTACTTGTCCGCATCGCCGACGGTGTAGCCCAACGAGGCCACCACGTCGGCGATGCTGTCTGTCGGGGCGCCCTCGAGGGCGCGGGCCAGGGCGGACAGGTTGCTGAACGACGGGGTGCGCAGGCCCACCCGCCACGGCGTCGGCCCCCCGCGGGAGACCATGTGGCAGGCGGCGATCCCCCAGGGCGCCTCGATCTGGGTGACGTGTTCCCCCTCGGGCACCTTGAGCCGGCGCGATAGCCGGATCCCGACCTCCCCTGGCGTCTCGTGGGCGACGGCGCGCGCGACGCGGATCATGTCGACGCTGGTGCCCAGCTCATCGATGAGGACGGAGAGGCGTGCCTCGGCGTCGCCGGAGGTGCGGACGTCGACGGGGCGGAAGATCGTCCCGTACGCCAGATAGCCGCCGTGGCGCCGGTCCAGGTCCATGCCCGCGGCGCGCGCCACAGGGCCGGACAGCCCGTAGCCCAGGCAGGTGTCCGCGTCCAGGACGGCCAGGCCGTTGAAGCGTGTGGTCGCTGCCAGCGTCGCGCGCAGGTCCGCGGAGAGCCGGGCCACGTCGTCGAGCAGGGGGTCCAGCGAGTCCAGCCAGCCGTCCGGGGCATCCGAGGCCAGCCCGCCGACCCGGCACAGCATGGGGTGGACCCTGTTGCCGGTCCAGGCCAGCATCGCGTCGCGCAGGGCGTCGACGGTGCCCCACAAGTTGGCGGAGGTCCCGCCCTCTGCCAGGTAACTGAGGAAGCAGAGGTGACTGTGCAGCCGGGCGCACTCCGCCATCAGGGTGCGCAGCACGGTTGCGCGCGGCGGGGGAGTCAGCCGCATGGCATTTTCAACCGTGAGCACCAGGCTCAATTCACCGCTGAACGCAGCCATCCAATCATGCCGATCCGCGAGCATGATCATGGATCGGAAATCTCGCACCTCGAATAGTTTCTCCGCGGCGCGATGTCCGTATCCGCTTGTCACGTCCGCGTCGGTGACGCACCCGTCGACCGCGCGATAGGAGACGCGCACCAATCCCGCCGTGGTGGGATGTCTAGGGCCGAGAAATACATGCTCATGGCCGGGGAGGGAAAGCCCGCCAATGGTGCAGGAGACCGGTGCAGACATGAATTTCATCGCCCCTTTCGTTCGGCGCCGTGAAGCGGTAATCTCTTCGAGGAATCTCATCCCCCCACCAAGGAGTTTTCATGGCACGACAGATCCGCGTATTCCTCGTCGACGACATCGACGGCACAACCGACGCCCGGACGATCGAGTTCTCGCTCGGACGCGACGCTTACACCATCGATCTCTCCGAGAAGAATGCCAGCAAGCTGGAGGCGGCGCTCGCCCCCTTCATCGAGAAGGCCACCAAGGCCGGACGCAAGACCGCGCGCAAGGCCGGGACCCGCTCGTCGGCCAAGGACACAAACGCGATCCGTGAATGGGCACGCGCCAACGGAATGAAGGTCTCGGACCGCGGTCGGGTGCCCGGCAACGTCGTCGCCGCCTACGAAGCCGCGCAGTAGTCCGTCCGCGTTCGCGGCGGGTGAACCGCGGATCGTTGGTTCCCTCGGCGGCATCAGTAAGCTAGAAGCGGTTGCCCGGCGCGCGTCGTCGGGCCGCAGGAGGGAAAGTCACATGTTCGAACGGTTCACGGATCGCGCCCGCCGCGTCATCGTCCTGGCCCAGGACGAGGCGAAGCTGCTCAACCACAACTTCATCGGCACCGAGCACATCCTGCTCGGGCTCATCCACGAGGGTGAGGGTGTGGCCGCGAAGGCGCTCGAATCCCTCGGTATCGCCCTCGAGGCGGTGCGGGAACAGGTTGAGGAGATCATCGGCCAGGGCCAGCAGGTGCCTACGGGTCATATCCCGTTCACGCCCCGCGCAAAGAAGGTGCTGGAGCTCTCGCTGCGCGAGGCGCTCCAGATGAATCACAACTACATCGGCACCGAGCACATCCTGCTGGGCCTCATCCGCGAGGGCGAGGGTGTCGCGGCCCAGGTGCTGATCAAGCTGGGCGCGGATCTCAACCGCGTCCGCAACACGGTGCTGCAGCTCATCACGGGCTACCAGGGCCGCGAGGCGTCGATGTCCGGTGCCCCAGAGACCGGCCCCGAGAAGGGCAGCTCGCAGGTGCTGGACCAGTTCGGCCGCAACCTCACCCAGGCCGCCCGCGAGAACGCGCTGGACCCGGTGATCGGTCGCGCCCACGAGATCGAGCGCGTCATGACGGTCCTCAGCCGCCGCACCAAGAACAACCCGGTGCTGATCGGCGAGCCGGGCGTCGGGAAGACGGCCGTCGTCGAGGGCCTGGCGCAGGCCATCGTCCGCGGAGACGTCCCCGAGACCCTGCGCGACAAGCAGATCTACACGCTGGACCTCGGCGCCTTGGTGGCCGGTTCCCGGTACCGCGGTGACTTCGAGGAGCGCCTCAAGAAGGTCCTCAAGGAGATCAAGACCCGCGGCGACATCATGCTGTTCATCGACGAGATCCACACCCTCGTGGGTGCCGGAGCCGCCGAGGGCGCCATCGACGCCGCCAGCATCCTGAAGCCCATGCTGGCCCGCGGCGAGCTGCAGACCATCGGCGCCACCACGCTGGACGAGTACCGCAAGCACATTGAGAAGGACGCGGCGCTGGAGCGCCGGTTCCAGCCCATCCAGGTGGCGGAGCCGTCGGTGGCGCTGACGGTGGACATCCTCAAGGGCCTGCGTGACCGCTACGAGGCCCATCACCGCATCACCATCACCGACGAGGCCCTCGTGGCCGCGGCCACCATGGCAGACCGCTACATCCAGGACCGGTTCCTGCCGGACAAGGCCATCGACCTGATCGACGAGGCCGGCGCCCGCCTGCGCATCCAGCGCATGACCGCCCCGCCGGACCTGCGCGAGTTCGACGACGCCATCGCCGCGAACAAGCTGGAGAAGGACGCCGCCATCGACGCCCAGGACTTCGAGCGGGCGGCCCGCCTGCGCGACGAGGAGCAGAAGCTCCGCGCGCAGCGCGCCGAGCGCGAGGAGGCCTGGAAGCAGGGAGACTCGGACATCCCCGCCGTGGTCGGCGAGGAGGAGATCGCCGTCGTGCTCTCCGGCTCGACGGGCATCCCGGTGTTCAAGCTCACCGAGGAGGAGTCGCAGCGGCTGCTCCGCATGGAGGATGAGCTGGGCAAGCGCTACATCGGCCAGACCGATGCGGTCAAGGCGCTGTCGCGCTCCATCCGACGCACCCGCGCCGGCCTGAAGGACCCCAAGCGGCCCAGCGGGTCGTTCATCTTCGCCGGCCCCTCGGGCGTCGGCAAGACGGAGCTCACGAAGGCGCTCACCGAGTTCCTCTTCGGCGACGAAGACGCCCTCATCACGCTGGACATGAGCGAGTACTCGGAGAAGCACACCGCTTCCCGGATGTTCGGCTCCCCGCCCGGATACGTCGGCTACGAAGAAGGCGGGCAGCTCACCGAGAAGGTGCGTCGCAAGCCGTTCTCGGTGGTCCTGTTCGACGAGATCGAAAAGGCGCATCCGGACATCTTCAACTCGCTCTTGCAGATCCTCGACGAGGGGCGCCTCACGGACGCCCAGGGTCGAGTGGTGGACTTCAAGAACACCGTCATCGTGATGACCACCAACCTCGGTTCCCGGGACATCTCGAAGAGCGTGAATCTCGGCTTCTCCCGCGCAGGTGATGAGGAGTCGAGCTACGAGAAGATGAAGGCGAAGGTCTCGGACGAGCTGAAGCAGCATTTCCGTCCGGAGTTCCTCAACCGGGTCGACGAGATCGTGGTGTTCCATCAGCTCACGCAGGCCGATATCGAGCGGATCGTGGACCTGATGGTGGCGCAGATCGAGATGCGTCTGAAGGACAAGGACATGGGCATCGAGCTCACGCCCGCGGCCAAGACGCTCATCGCCAAGCGCGGCTTCGATCCGGTGCTCGGCGCCCGCCCGCTTCGTCGCGCCATCCAGCGCGACATCGAGGACCTCCTGGCCGAGAAGATCCTCTTCGGGGAGCTTCAGGCCGGCCAGATCGTCCAGGTGGACGTCAGCGAGGAGGGCGCGGAACTGCCCTTCAAGTTCACCGGCGTGGCGAAGGCGGACCTGCCCGAGCTCGCGCGCGCCGCGGACGGCGACGGCGCGGCTTCGGCCTGAGCGGCACACGACAATGGGGCGGACCTTCGGGTCCGCCCCATTTTTCGTTGGGGGCTGCGACGGGGTCGGACTCGGCTGTCGGTGCCGGGAGCCCTGACACGGAGGCGGTTCCGCTGATTGAGCCGCGCCGAGCTGGCCCCTTTCCGCGGGTTGAGCCGCGCCGAGCCGCCTGCGGCTCAGCGCGTGTCGACTTGGGTTGAGCCGGGCCGAGCCGCGAAGCGGCCTAGCCCGCGCCGAAACCAACCAACTGACGCCTGTCCATGGAGTTGGCCGAGGTTCTCGCGATTGGAGTTCTCGCTGTGTGGTGCCGGGAGCCCTGACACGAGGCCCGTGCGGCCCTTGTCCACTGTCTGCTTGTTGGCCGCGTGTTGGTCTTGGGTTGGGTGGTTGAGGCCGCCCGGGCCTCGTCTCACGTCTCCCGTCATTGGTGTGCCTGTGGTGTGGTCGGTCCCGGGCGTGTGCCGGCAGGGCGGCCCTGGCTCAAGCCTGCTTCAGGCGGGTTGTTCTGGGTGCCCCTCGGGCTGGGCATCCCTGCGCCCAGCCGCCCTGCCGTCCCCCACCCTCGCGGTCACCTCACGCCCCTCTCGCCTCGAGGCCTGGCCGTTTCCGCTGGTTGAGCCGCGCCGAGCCGCCTGCGGCTCAGCGCGTGTCGAAACCTACCTGCACAGGTGTGTGGACTCAGCACGAAACACCACACGAAACCACGCTCGGTGCCCTATGCGCACCCCACCCCCAATCCCGACGGCGTGTCGTGCACACCCCCTGGCATGAGACGTCGTTGGGCCCGAGATCAGGGTCAGGGGATGGGGAGGGGGCCGGTCAGCACCGACACGACGAGGGCGACGAGGCCGGCGGCGGCCACCGTCGCCGCGACCACGGCGGGCAGCAGCCCGTCTGCGAGGCGACTTCCTCCGCCGCTGAGGGTGCGATGGGTGTGGCCGTACCGCCGTCGTGACCAGACCCCGATGAGGACGGCCAGTGCGAGGCCCGCCCCGGCGAGGGCCCAGGACCACAGCCCCACGGCGGAGGCCTCGATGCGCGCGAAGACGAGCGCCCCGAGCCCGATCGACAGCCCCGTTCGTTGCCAGGCGAGAATGGTGCGCTCGGCAGCCAAGCCGGGATCCGACGGGGCCTCGCTCATCGGACGAGGAAGCCGACGAATACCAGGATCCCGCTGAGCGTCACGGCGGACGCGACGGGGAGCGCGAACCGGGACGAAGGGAGGGGAGCGTTGTTGCGGAGCGCGCGCTCGTACCGGGCCCAGCCCCACCAGGCGAAGGGGGCCGCGACGATCCCCGTCACCATCAGCACCACGGACGCGGCGACACGGAAGTCCTCGTGGATGCCCAACCCCAGCACCTCGAGGGCGATCCCGCCGGCCAGGAGAGCGAGGGACGTGCGGATCCACGCGAGGAAGGTGCGCTCGTTGGCCAGCGTGAAGCGCGGATCAGGATCGTCGCCTGCTTGGTAGACGGATCTGGGGAATCGCTCTCGGGCCACGGCTCCACCCTAGTCGCCGACCGCCCACAGGCCGCCCGCCTGCGGCGGGGGGGACTCGCGCCTGCCCTTCGTCGTCTGGTCTGCTCTCCAGGACGGGCGCCTTCGGACGGGAGGCGCCTGCCTTACGTCATCTGGCCTGCTCTCCAGTACAGGCAGCTGCAATGAGCGCGGGCGCCTGACCAAAGAGGGCAGGTGTCGTGACGTGGGGCAGGCGTGGTGACGTGGGGCAGGCGTGGTGACGTGGGGCAGGCGTGGTGACGTGAGGCAGGCGTCGGGAGGTGTGCAGGCCTGCGAGGCTGAGGGGCCTGGTGGGTGGCGCGCGGACGGCCGTTAGTCTGGAGGGGTGCTTTCCTTCCTCCGCGGCGCATACGGGCGCGCCCTGACTCCCGTGGCGGCACTGCTGCTCCGTCTCGGGGTCTCGCCCAGCACCGTCACCGTCACCGGCACCGTCGGGGTGACGGCAGCCGCGCTCTGGTTCTTCCCCCGCGACCAGTTGGCCACGGGAGTGGCGGTGATCGCCGTGTTCCTGCTGGCCGACGGCCTCGACGGCACCATGGCCCGCCGCGACGGTCGGGTCACGAGGTTCGGCGCCTTCCTCGACTCGACCCTCGACCGGGTGGCCGACGGCGCCGTGTTCGCCGGCCTGGCGCTCTGGGCAGCCGGCCGCGACACCCTGGCTCTGTGGATGGCTCTCGCCTGCCTCGTGGGGGGATTCGTCGTCTCGTACGCCCGCGCCCGGGCGGAGGCAGAGGGGTGGGACGCGTCCGTGGGGCTGTTCGAACGCTCGGACCGCCTCGCAGTGGCGGGGCTGGCCGCCCTGGTGGTGGGGCTGGGCGGACCCACGTGGGTGATGGCAGTGGGGCTGGGGATCGTCGCCCTGGGCAGCGCCGTCACCGTCGGCCAGCGGGTCCGTGCGGCCTTGACGGCGTCGAGGCAGGCAGGTGCCGAGCCGGACGTCTCCCTCAGGCAGGCGTGACGGCCCCTCCGACCAGCCGGACGCTCACCGTCGGGGTGTGGACCCGCTCGGGCGACGACACGGTGGCCCGCTGGCCGTCCGGCAGCCTGACCCCGATCTCCACGTCGTCCGGGGTGTAGCCCTGGTCCACCACCTCGACCTCCACGCCCGCCTCGTCGAGCACCAGCGAGCTCGCACCCACGCCGAGGACCGAGCCGACGGGCAGGCTCCCGTGCCACCCGAGGCTCCTGGCCTGATGTTCCGTCAGGAACGCGCGGTAGCCGAGGAAGGCGGCCACCTGCCTGGAGGCGGGGGCGTGGCGCAGCGACTCCGGGGCGTCGAACTGCAGGAGGGCGCCGTCGTGCAGCACGGCCACCGTGTCGGCGATGGTGTAGGCCTCCTGATGGTCGTGGGTGACGTAGACCGCCGTCGTGTGGGTCTCCCGCAGGATCCTTGCCAGGTCCTCCGCGAGCCGACGGCGCAGCCTGGTGTCCAGCGCCGACAGCGGCTCGTCGAGGAGGAGAGCGCGGGGCGACGGCGCCAGCGAGCGGGCCAGCGCCACCCGCTGGGCCTGCCCCCCGGAGAGCTCGGTGATGCGCCGGCCCTCGAAACCCGGGAGCCCGACGAGGTCCAGCATCTCCGCCACCCGGGCGCGCTGCGCCTCCCGGCCCAGGCCGGTCAGGCCGTAGGCGATGTTGCGCCCCACCGTCATGGTGGGGAACAGCTGGGCGTCCTGGAAGACCATCCCGAAGTTGCGCCGGTGCACCTTGACGCCGACGAGGTCTTCACCATCCCAGGAGATGGTCCCCGCCACGAGCGGCTCGAGCCCGGCCACCGCCCGCAGCAGCGTCGACTTGCCAGAGCCGGAGGGCCCGAGAAGCCCCACCACGCTGCCGCGCGGGACGGTGAGGGAGACGCCGTCGACGGCGGTGGTCTGCCCGTAGCGCACGACGGCGCCGTGGACCTCCAGCCCTGCTACCACGTGGCTACCTCCTTCGGCCGCACGCGTTCCGCGAGCGCCATGGTGATTCCCGCCAATCCTGCCAGGACCACGGAAGCCGCCAGCGCGAGGCCGTAGTTCTCGGCGCCGGGCCGCCCGAAGGCGCGGAAGATCAGGACGGGGAGGGTGGGGTTGTCGGGCCGGGCGAGGAACGACGTGGCGCCGAACTCCCCGAGCGAGGTCGCGAACGCGAAGCCGGCGGCGAGCCCCAGGCCGCGGCCGAGGTGGGGGAACTCGATGCGCCGGAGGACCTGGAGCGGGCTGGAGCCGAGGGTCGCGGCCGCCTCCAGCTGACGGGGGTCGATGGCCCGGAGGGTGGGGAGCAGCGTCCGCACCACGAGCGGCAGCGCCACCACCGCCTGCGCGATCGGGATGAGCACAATGCTCGAACGCAGGTCCAACGGGGGCCGGTTGAGCGTGATGAGGTAGCCGAAGCCGACGGTCACCGCCGAGATCCCGAGCGGCAGCAGGAACAGCCCCTCCAGCGCCGCGAGCGCGTGCCGGGCGTCGCGACGCCGCGGCCGTCGCGAGGCCACCAACGCCACGAGGACGCCGAGCGTGAGGGCGAGCGCCGTGGCGGCGGAGGCGGTGACCATCGTGGTGCGCAGCGCCTCCCACACGCTGGCGCCGAGGTCCCCGGCCGTCGCCAGGCGGGAGAAGTTGTCGAGCCCGAGGCGCCCCTGGAAGTGCAGCGAGCGCCACAGCAGGTTCGCCATGGGCAGGCCGAGCAACAGCACGATCACGGCCGCCGTCACGGTAGCCGCGGGCCAGTCGCGGGACAGCGTGAGCGGGCGTGCCCCGGCGACGTCCGGCTGGAGCCTCAGAGCCCTGGTCATGGTGCTCTGCGCGTGTCCGCTGAGCCAGAGGGTCGCGGTCACGATCACCAGCTGCGCCACCGACAGCGCCGCCGCGGCGGGCAGGTCCAGCAGCTGCGTGGTGAGGAACCAGATCTCGGTCTCGATGGTCTGGAACCTCGTCTCGCCCAGGACCATGACGATGCCGTAGGACGATGCGCTGAACAGGAACACCAGCGACGCGGCCGACAGGAGCGCGGGCGCGAGGGTGGGCAGGGTGACGGTCATGAGCACGCGGGCCGGGGAGGCGCCGAGTGTCGCGGCCGCCTGCGCGAGCCGGGGGTCCAGCCGGGCCCAGAACGTGCCCACCGTGCGCACGACGACGGAGTAGTTGAAGAAGACCATGGCCGCGAGGATGGCGGCCACGGAGCCGCCGAGGCCGAGCCCGCCCAGCAGGCCGTCTTCACGCAGCAGCGACCCGAACGCCACGCCCACCACCACCGTCGGCAGCACGAACGGGACGGCGACCAGAGCGCGGAGAGTGTCGCGGCCGGTGAAGCTGCACCGGTAGAGGAGGTAGGCGCCCGGCAGCCCGAGGACCAGGCAGGCCGCCGTCGTGGACAGGGCGGAGCCCAGGGTGAAGCGGACCGCGCTCCACGTCCTGGGGGAGCCGAAGACCGCGGCGAACCCGTCCAGTGTCCAGCTCGTGCCGTCGTGGAAGCCGCGCGCGATGAGGCTGGCGGCGGGCCAGGCGAAGAACAGCGCCAGGAAGGCGGCGGGGATCGCGGCCGCGATCACCCAGCCGGCCCTCCAGAGCGCACGGTTCAACTCGTGGCGTCCGTCCACGCGCGGATCCACTCGTCACGCGACGCGCCGATCAGGTCCTGCGGCACGTCGATGGGCGCGTCCGGGAGCACCGCGAACCTCTGCCAGACCTCGGGCAGTGGGGTCCCGGGGACGGCCGGGAACATGTACAGGTTCTCCGGGATCGCGGCCTGCACCTCGGGGGTGAGCAGGAAGTCGATGAACTTGGCCGCCCCCACCTCGTTCTCGGCCCCGGCGATCACGCCGGCGTACTCCACCTGCCGGAAGCAGGTGTCCAGGAGGGCCACGGTGGTCGAGGTGTCGCCGGTCACGGTGAAGGCGGGGGAGGTGGCGTAGGAGAGCACGAGGGGGCGGGGGCCCTTGCCGTCGGCGCCGGAGAAGTCCGTGTAGTAGGCGTCGGTCCAGCCGGCGGCCACCTTGGTGCCGTTGTCCATGAGGGCCCGCCAGTAGTCGAGGTAGCCCTCGCCCTTCGCGCCCACCGTCGCGATGAGGAACGCCAGGCCGGGCGACGACGAGGCGGGGTTGGTCACCACCAGCAGGTCCTTGTAGCGCGGGTCGGTCAGGTCGTCCAGCGTCTGGGGCAGCGGGAGGTCGTTGGCCTCGAACCACACCGTGTCGGCGTTGATGCAGACGTCGCCGTAGTCGACGGCGGTGAGGCCCGGGGCCCGCAGCTCCTCAGGGACGGAGGAGGCCGCCTCCGACTCGTAGGGGGCCAGGACGCCGGCCTCGGCGGCGCGGGACGCGAACGTGTTGTCCACGCCGAACACCACGTCGCCCAGCGGCGAGTCCTTCGTGAGGATGAGCTGGTTGACCAGGGCCCCGCCGTCGCCGGGGGTGGTGTAGGTCACCTCGTAGCCCGTCTCCTCGGCGAACTTCGCCTTGAGTTCGTCGGGGAGGGTGAAG
Source organism: Tessaracoccus yangjingae (assembly GCF_055326235.1). Lineage (NCBI taxonomy): Bacteria > Bacillati > Actinomycetota > Actinomycetes > Propionibacteriales > Propionibacteriaceae > Tessaracoccus > Tessaracoccus yangjingae. The sequence continues at coordinate 171,806 of NZ_JBUZNN010000001.1, forward strand.
GCGTCGTGGGTCAACACCGTGAGGGTGTCGGTCTCGCGGAGCTCGGCGGGGGCCGAGGACGACGAGCCGGTCTCCGGCTGCGGTGACCCGCAGGCGACGAGGGTCAGCGCCACGGCGCCGGCCGCGAGGGTCTTGACGATGGTCTGCATGGTGATGCTCGCTCCTTTCGGAGGCTCGGCGGCAGCCGAGGAGAATTCTCACTCCCTACGCCGGTGCTAACCGGATCAGGTTTGAGGGTCTGCGGCTTGCCCGCACTCTCAGCGCCCGAGTGGCGCTCCCCTGTGTGTGGCCACAAGGCTATACCCAACGCGGGGACGTCCGCGCACCGGTCCGGGAGGGGCGGTGCGACAGTGGTCCTCCAGCGTGGCTCCGCTCAGGCCGGCGGTGAGATAGGGCATTTGCCCGATATCCGTGGGCCGAGGATCTGGGGTGGGGTGTGTCCTAGTCAATGGTTCAACCAGGAGACCTCCATGCCCATGCCCCGCCGTGCGCTCGCCGTGATGTCCATCTTCGCCCTGATCGTCACCAGCGTCGGCGTGGTGCCCGCCACGTCGGTGGAGTCCGGCGGCTCCGGTGACGACGGCATCGCCGCGAGCCAGCTGGCCACCGACACGCTCTCGCCACAGCAGCCGATCTCGCCCCAGGCGTTCGGCGAGGACGACAAGACGGGCCTTGCCCAGCCGGACCCGACGGAGGGACTGTCGCTCATCGAGGCGCCGATCGCCAACAACACCGGCTCGATGGACCTCTCGTACCCGATCGACATCCCCCCGGGTCACGGGATCACGCCGGAGCTGTCGCTGTCCTACACCTCGGGCGGCGGCAACGGGTGGCTGGGCCTCGGGTGGGATCTCGGGGTGGGGGAGGTCGTCGTCGACACCTCCTTCGGCGCGCCGCACTTCGACCAGGCGAAGGAGAGCGAGTCCTACCTCCTCGACGGGGACCTGTTGACCCCCAACGCCAACGGCTCCGCCTGGGAGAACCGCGTGGACGGTTCCAGGGCGGACTATGCGCGGCAGGTGGAGACCGACTTCGACGAGATCATCCGGCACCGTGAGGGGTCCGGCTGGCCCGCCAACTACTTCTGGGAGGTCAGGAGCCAGGATGGCAAGGTGCGCTGGTACGGCGGGAAGCCCGACAGCGGCGGCCCGGCGGTCGCCACCCCGGCCTCGTTCGACGAGGCGTCCGTCGTGCGCAACGAGGCGGGCCACATCGTCGAATGGAAGCTCTCCGCCCAGCGCGACGTGGGCGTCAACCTCATCCGCTACGAGTACCAGAAGGTCGTCTACCAGTTCGACGGCTCGGCCTGGATCGTCAACCAGGGCTGCACCCCGTCCGCAAGCCTCTGCGGTCAGCACACGTTTCTCAGGCAGATCCTCTACACCGACGCCACCGCGAGCGTGACCGACTTCAACGGCGCGCCCTACCGCGTCGAGTTCATCCGCGAGTCCCAGATGCCCGCTCCGGGCGCCGTCCGCCGCGACCCCGTCATCGACGCGGGCCTCGGCTACGTCGACGTCCTCGTCGACCGACTCGCCCGCGTGGAGGTCAGGCACGGGCCCGCGCCCGCCTCCGGCGCCGTGCGCACCTACACCGACATCGCCGCCCGGTACACGTTCGGCTACGCCGAGGGCCGGTTCGGCAAGTCCCTGCTGCGCACCATCACCCAGGGCGTCGACGACCCGCACGTGCACGAGATCGACTGGTACGACGACCTGACCGGCAGCGGCAGCAGCATCGACGGACTCACCGCCCAGTCGACGCAGGACACCAAGTCCGACGTGCGGGACCGCACCTTCCTCGACGAAATCGCGGACGTGTCCGCCCTCGGCGGCGGCGAGTCGAACGGCGGGTCCGGCAACATCTACATCGGCTTCAACGCCGCCGTCCCGCTGAAGACGGGATCCTTCGGCGCGGGGATCGAGTTGAGCGGGGCCGACTCCGCCTCGCTTGTCGAGTGGATCGACCTCAACGGAGACAACCTTCCCGACAAGGTCTTCCAGGCCGACGACGGGGGCATCAAGTTCAGGCTCAACACGAGCGGGCCGGGTGGGCCGAAGACGTGGGACGCCTCGGATGCGGTCAATCTGCCGAGCCTGTCGAAGGACTCGAACTTCGGCTTCCAGGTGTCGTTCGAGGCGTACCCGCTGGTCGCCATCGGCGTGGGCACCGGGCTTGCCTTCTCCTGGAGCCGCGCCTACTTCGCCGACGTCAACGCCGACGGCCTCGTGGACTTCGTCAACAACGGCACCGTGCTGTTCAACCGCCTCGTGGGTGGCATCCCCACGTTCCAGGGCGACAGCGAGGGCACCCCGGTTCCGCTCGGCTCGTCGGCTCTGCCGTCCACCAGCAGCCAGGAGTTGGACGACCTGGTCGAGAAGATGGAGAAGCAGTCCCCGCCCGTCGACACCGTGCGCCGCTTCGTCGCCCCCTACACGGGCAGCGTGCTGATCACAGCCCCCGTGGCCCTGCGCGCCGGGGCCGGCAGCACCGACGGTGTCCGGGTGGCCATCCAGCACGACGGGGACGAGCTGGTCAACGCCACCCTCCCGGTCGGCAGCAGCGCCCCGGCGCTCACCGCGCCGATCCCGCGCTCGGTGACGGCCGGCGACCGTCTCTACTTCCGTGTCGGCTCCATCGACGACGGCGTGGGCGACATCGTCGACTGGGAGCCGGTCGTCGAATACGTGAGCCCGACGTGGCCCGAGTTCGACGCCAACGGGCAGTCCCAGCACCGCTTTGAGGCAGCCGAGGACTTCACCCTCGCCGGCCGCCCGGGCGACTTCGTGGCCCTGCCGCTGGCGGGCACCGTCAACATCGACGCCGCCGTCGAGACGTTGCGGACGCTCAGCGACGACATCAGGATCGTCGCGGTCAGGCGCAGCCCTGACGGCACCCTCACCAGGACCGTCCTCGGCACCGTGCCGTTCGACGCAACCCCTGGTCCGCGTCAGTTCAGCGGCCAGGTCGCGGTGCAGTTCCATCCCAGCCCCGACGACGCCGACGTCAAACTCCCTGACCAGGTGTCGGTGTTCGCCGAGGCCGACTCCCAGGTGGACCTGTCCGCCCTGGCCTGGGGCGCCAACCTGACCTTCGACGACGGCTCACCCGCCACGGACGAGGCGGGCGATCCGGTGGAGCTCAGGGACGCCAACGGCGACCTGATCTTCGAACACCGGGTGCGCCCCCACGTCGAGATCTACCCCTACGCGGACTCCGACTCCGGCGTCAGCCCCGCCGCGCTGCAGAGCGGCGAATCCACCTACCGGTTCAGCCTCACGACGGCGGCCGAGCGCCCGGACGGCGTGACCTCCGTCGATGCCGTCGTGACGGTGAAGTCCGCAGACGCGCTGCTGGCGAAGCAGACCGTGAGCGTGGCCTGGGCGTCGAACGGCGACGCAACCTCGGCCGACTTCGAGCTCGACCTGCCCGCCAGCGTCGGAAGCGGCGACGAGTGGCTGGAGATCATGTTCCGCGACCCCCAGTTCAGCCGCAGCGGCCTGTCGCTCACCGAGTTCGTGAAGGTGGTCACCAACGCAGGGGTGGAGACCACCACCGATGTGCCCGACGCCGTCCTGCGGTGGAGCGGCCAGCAGGGCATCTTCCCGCTGCCGTACCGCGGATGGGCCGTCGCCGGCTACACCAGCAGCGACGACCTTGGCGCAACGAGGATGGAGGAGTCCGCCTTCGAGATCCAGACGGGCGGCAGCACCCCGCAGAACCCGCAGCGCAGCGACATCTCGCTGGACACGGAGACGGCGGAGCCGTCGTACGCGTTCGTCCCGGTGGTGCCCGAGACCGGCCCCGGCCGGTGGGAGGGCCCGCGCGGGGAGTCGCTGTGGGCCGAGGCCACCGGCGCCCAGACGTCGCGGCTCGCCGTCGACACGCTCCGCTTCGACACGCAGACCGCGGCCGGGCCCGGCCGGCAGGCGCCCACGCGCCTGGGCATCTCGGGGCCCGGGCTGAACCTCAGTTTCGGCATCGCGATCCTCGGCGCCTCGGCATCGCTCTCGCCCTCGTGGGGGATCACCGACTTCGAGGACCTGAACGGCGACGGCTACCCCGACGTGGTCTCGGCGGGGAGCGTGTCCTACACCGACCAGCTGGGTGACTACCTGGGCAGCCGCGGAGTCAACCGGACGAGCGTCACCAACCAGGACCTGACCATCTCCGTCAACGGCGGACTCAGCAGCGGCATGGTCGACATCGTGCCCAACGCCAAGGGCGGCACCAATGCCGTCGGCGGGAACTCGGCGAACAAGGGGCAGGGCGCGAGCGACTCGGGCCCGAACTACAGCCTGGGCATCTCCGGCAGCGGCGGCTACTCGTGGAGCTCGCCCAATGCCTCCGGCAACGACACCACCGGGGACTCGGACTACTCCAGCCAGATCTCGACGCTCCGCAGCGACTTCGGGGCTGCCGAGGGGGCCGAGATCCAGCGCGCCCTCGCCGACATCAACGGCGACGGGCTCCCGGACAGCGTCTACACCACGGCCGGCGGCGTCTACGCCTTCTACAACCTCGGATACGGGTTCACGGCGCGCGCGGTGAAGCTCGGCTCGGGTGGGTTCGAGAGCAAGGAGTCGGCAACCGCGGGCGCAGGGCTGGGCTTCAGCCTCCCGTACGGGGAGTTCGGCGGCGGCGTCAACTTCATGTGGAACTGGGACTGGTCCACCTACGCCTGGCGCGACCTCAACGGTGACGGCATCCTCGACCGGCTCCGCAAGGACGGCAGCAGCAGCATTAAGGTGGCCTTCGGCACCGGGAGCGGGCTCCTCTCCGAGGTCACCTACGGTGAGTTCCCGACGGTGGAGGGCAGCCAGCACATCGCCTTCGATCGCGGCAGTGGCATCGGCGGCGGCGTCAGCGCCACGGCCTATATCGGCCCGCTGTGCCTGGTGGCGTGCTACCTCGTCATCGGCGGCGGCGGAGGCTACAACAACGCCGTCAGCTCCACCAACGTCAGCGTCGAGGACGTCGACGGCGACGGCTACGCCGACGTGCTGCAGAGCATGAACGACAACGACCTCAAGGTCCAGCTCAACCAGCACCGCCGCACCAACCTGATCCAGGGCGTGACCAACCCGTTGGGCGGCTCGTTCACCGTGGACTACCGCAGGATGGGCAACACCACCGAGCATCCTGACTCGGTGATGGTCATGTCCCGCGTGGACATCAAGGACGGGCGCTCGACCAGCCAGGAGATCGACGGCGCCAGCACCACCGGTCACTACGCCAGCTCGTTCACGTACGAGGGCGTGGCTTACGACCGTGCGCACCGGGCGTCGCTCGGGTTCGCGACGGTGACGTCGGTGGAGCTCGACACGACCGACGGCGACGCAGCCTTGCGCACCACGGTGCAGAAGTACGAGAACGAGAACGTGTTCGTCTCGGGTCTTCTCCGCGAGGTGACGATGCTCGAGGGCGGCGGAGCCACGGCGGAGAACATCCGGGGCTCCTTCATCGAGTGGGGGGCCCGCGTGGTGCGCGGCCCAGCCGGCACCATCGACGTGGACTCCCGCGGCCCTGCCACGTTCTTGGGGTTGGGCGCCGACCTGGGCGACCTGCACAGCGTCGCGTCGCGAGGCTGGTCCATCGCACCGGCCCCGCTCGCCAGCGACGAGTACTGGTACGACGGCGACCCGCGCACCTTCGAGCGCAGGACTGAGCGCACGTTCGACGGGCGCGGCAACGTCCTGACCGAACGCGACCTGGGCGCGCCTGACGATGACTTCGACGACCTGACCACGGAGATCACCTACACCGACTGCGGGAGTGCCGGCCAGTCCGGCCTGCCGTGCCGGCCGAAGACCACCCCCGCCCAGCCCTACTGGTCGGCGGGCACCTGCTCGACCGGGGTCCACCTCCCCGTGGGCATCTCGGTCACCGGGGTCGACGCCGAGGGTGACTCGGTGCTGCTGCGCGAGCGCCTGGCCCCCAAGGGCATGTGCGACAACGCGGCCCCCCTCGAGATCGAGGAGCTGGTCTCGCCCGGGGTCTACGCCACGACCACCATGGTGTTCAACCAGTTCGGCGACTACGGGCTGGTGATGGCCCCGGAGGACGCCCAGGGCAACCGCTACACGGTGCGCTACACCTACGACGCGGACCGGCACACCGACATCGCCGAGGTCTCGGAGTTCGACGTGCCGGCGGCGAACGCAGCCGCGGTGCTGAGCGGCGGACCCAACGCCTCCAACTCGACGCCCGGCGTGTCGTCGTCGGCCACGTTCGACCCCCTCTCCGGCAACGTCGCGTCCCGCATCGACGCCAACGGCGCCGTCAGGGAGTTCTCCTACGACGAGCTGGGCCGCATCGTCACCGCGTCCGCGGTGAAGCCACCGAGCGTCCCCGGGCCCGCGCCGCTGCTGGTGACCTACGAGTACCACGCCACGGCCGACGACTACGCCTACGCCGTCGCCCGCCACGTCGATGAGCTGGACGGCAACCCCACCCCCGCGGCCACCGACGCCGCCGGGCTGGACGCCACCGCAACGATCGACACGATCGTGTTCGTCGACGGCATGGGGCGCGTGCGGCAGACCAAGCGGGACGCCGGGATCCTGACGGGGTCCGCCCCCGTCGCCGGGCGTCAGGTCAGCGACACCGTCGAGTTCGACCCCCTCGCCAGGCCGGTCGTGACGTACGGCCCGACGGCGGACCCCGGTCCCGCGGCCGCCTTCAGCGCCGCCGCCTCCGGCGGGGCCCGCACGGTCGTGACCTGGACGTCCTACGACCTGCTGGAGCAGGTCGTCGAGCCCGGCAACCGGGTCTCCACCTACGAGTACCCGTGGGAGAAGTTCGAGGGGGCCGGCCCCCTGCTGGCCTGGACCGTGGTCACCGATCCGCAGGGCCGGGTGACCTGGCTGGGCCAGGACGTGAGGGACGTGGTGCGGGCGCACATCGACCAGGCCGCGCCCCGCCCCAACCAGACCGCGCCGGAGGACCTGGCCACGGCCTACCGGGTCAACAGCCTCGGCGAGCTGCTCGCAGTGGTCGACTCCGCGGGCAACGAGTCCACCTACGCCTACGACCTCGCCGGACGCATGACGAGCGCGACCACCCCCGACGGCGGCTCTGTCGAGTCCACCTTCGACCTCGCGGGCCACAGGCGCGTCATGACCACGCCGGCCATGCGCGACGCGGGGGAGCAGACCTCCTACCGCTACCTCCTCAACAGGCTCGTCGCGGTGGACCACCCGGGCAGCGTCGACGACGTCGAGTACGTCTACGGGCTCGACAACGCCGACGGCCGGTTCGCCGCCGGACGGGTGTCCTACCAGACCGACCGCACGCGGCTCGTCACCAACAGCTACGACGCGGCCGGCAACCTGGCGGTGCAGACCGCGACCATGAAGCGCCAGAACTGGGCCCCCGACCTCTCGGCGGCCGAGCTCGTGGACTTCACCTACACCACGAAGTGGCGCTACGACGCACTCGGGCGCGTCGAGACCGTCGAGTACCCGGACGCCAAGACCCTCCGGTACGTGCCTGACGGGACCAGCGTGGACCAGCTCGCCGACCCGGCCGACCTGGCGGGACTCCTCACGCCGGAGGACGCCACCGGTGAGGTGGTCACCTACGGCTACGACTCGGGAGGTCTCCTCCGCGCGCTCACGGGCGTGGAGATCGGCCTGACGAGCTCGCTCGAGGCGATCACACCGGACGCCGAGGGCAACCCCCGGAGCATCCAGGTGCCGCGCCGCACCACGCACGCCTACACCTACCTCGCGGACCGGGCGTACGACCCGTGGCTCTACCCGGTGCGTGACGAGCTGGGCAACGGAGCGGTCACCGCCACGTCCTTCGATCCGGAGACGCGTTGGCTCACCACACGTGACACCACCAGCCCCGCCGGTGCCCTGCAGCGGTTGAGCTACACCTACGACGAGGTGGGCCGGCCCGTGACCTACCTCAACGACCTGCCTCGGGCCAACCGCGCGATCAACGGCGGCAGGGCAGAGCAGAAGCACGTCCACGACGGCTTCGGGCGCGTGGTCGGTTCCGAAGGCACCTTCGACATCAAGGCGGGCGAGCAGCGTCGCTACAGCTATGGCGTCGAGTTCCCCGGCGAGACGCCGTGGAGCATCATCGCGAAGAAGCAGGCCGACGCGCTGTTCCCCACGAAGGGCAAGAGCAAGCCCGTGGAGAACACCACGTACAGCTTCACCCGGGACATAGGAACCCAGAACGGGCCGTTGCACGTGGCGAAGGACGAGGTGACGACGGCCGACGGCAAGAAGCGGGTCTACGACTCCAGCTACACCGCCAACGGGGAGGTGTCGTCGGTGCTCCGGTCCGGTGGCGCCAAGCCGAGCACCACCAACGTCTGGGACCGCAGCTACTCGTGGACGTTGGCCGGGCTCATGACCTCGGCAGAGCGCGGCGCGGAGCTCAAGACCTACGCCTATGACGACACCGGCGTCCTGCGCATCAAGGACGGCTCGCTCCTCACGCGTGACGGTGACGTCGTCGAGCAGCACGGCGGTGGTCCGGAGACCCTCTTCCTCAACCCCTGGGTGACCGTCCGCTCGCAGAAGATCTACAAGCACGTCACCGACGGCACCGACACGCTGGTGACGAAGATGGACGCGGGCTCCTCCGAGGAGACCACCCAGATGTTCGTCCACCGCGACGTCGTGGGCTCGACCAACATGGTCAGCGACGTGCAGGGCCGCGGGTTCCAACGCCACGAGTACTTCCCCTCGGGCGAGATGTGGATCGTCGACAACAAGGAGACCATCAGGACCCCGTTCCAGTACGGCGACGGCTACTACGAGGACACCCTCGACATGATCCTGTTCGGCCCGCGCTGGTACGACTCCCAGCGGGAGCTGTTCCTCGCGCCCGACCCGATCCTCGTCGACGTGCCCCGTGCCCTGATCGATCAGCCGGCCCTCGGCGGCGCCTACACCTACGCGGGTGCCTCGCCGTTGACCAACGTGGACCCGAGCGGCCTGGCGTTCTTCTCGGCGCATCAACGCGTCGGGGTGAAGGCCAAGGCGAGCGCGGCCTTCGATGCGAGGTTCCAGCAGCTTCAGGCCGACGGCAAGCAGGCGGAGGCCCAGGCCATGCTGGACAAGCACCAGAAGCAGGAGGCCGGGCAGCTCCGGTCGGAGACGCTCCTGGAGGCCAACGCGCTGATCACCATCGATCCGGGTGAGGGAACCGTCTCGGTGGGCCTTCCCTACGGGCCACGGAAGGAGTGGAAGACGTCCGACGCGTCGGACCAGGCCGGCGGCGACGCCGCGACAGGCGATGACGCGACCAACGGGCAGGGCGCGCCGGACTTGGCCAACCCCGCCTCGGACCAGGGGTCGACGACACCCTCGGTGTCGACCAGCGACAGCTCCGATTCGGACGACGACCAGGCGGCGGTGTCACGGACCGCGACGCTCGACGCCGACTCCGACGCGGCGGCCTCGCGCTCGGACGAGTAGGCAGGGGGTCTGGGTCGCCGGCCGTCGGCCTCAGCGACCCAGGCCCAGCCTCACGGCGGTGACGGCCGCCTCGGCCCTGCCTCGGACGCCCAGCTTCCGGTAGATCGCGCTGGTGTGATGCATCACGGTCTTCGGCGCGATGAACAACTGGTCAGCGATCTCCTTGTTGCGGTGCCCGCTCACGATGAGGCTCAGCACGTCCCGCTCGCGGGCGGTCAGTTCGGAGTCGGCCGACGGCGACGCCGAGTAGGGCCCGCGGACGGAGGGGTCTGCGATTCGATGGACGTAGTCGATGGCTTCGGCCGCGGCCCCGTCCAGGGTGAGTTGCGCGCCCTCCCGTGACCGTCGCTCGAAGTCCGGCCCGAGCGCATCCCGGGCCTGCGCCACCGCCCGGTGGTAGCCGTCCCTGAGGATCCCGGGCAGCGGCGTCAGGATGAGCTGGGACCACTGGAGCAGGGCGCCGTGGAGCCGGGCGGTGGCATGGGGGTGACCCAGGCGGGCGCTCAACGCGATCGTGAGGAGAATGTGGGGCACCAGTGCGTGCCAACTGCGTTGCCTGGCCACCAGGCGGTACCGCTCGATGAGCCACGTGGCCGCACTGGCCGGCGCCTCCGTCTCGAGGCTGTGCAGCGCGAGCATGACCAGCGTGGACGACTGCAGCCGCCTGTTGTCCAGCCTGCGGGCGCTGTCCAGCGCCGCGCGCAGCGAGGCGATGCCCCCCGGGCCCTCGGGCGTAGCGGCGGCGGGGTGGCGCGACAGCAGCAGAGTGGCGTAGACGCGGCAGTGCTCGTCCGAGGTACCGGCGACGTGCTCCCACGCGGCCAGCCCGATCTGGAGCGCACCGCCATGGTCTCCCAGCACGTGACAGACCTGCGCCCGCCCGAACTCGAACCGGGTCCGCCAGCCTGCATGGCCGGCTCGCCCGGCGATGTCGGCCCCGGTCCTCACCGCGTGTCCGGCGCGCTCGTAGTCGCGCAGGAGGCCCAACGACAGCAGCTCGGCCATCAGCGCCGGGAGCTGATCCTCGGCGCTGGGCGACCGCTCCGCCAGCGCGCGCCCCTCGGTGAGGTTCCGAAGGACCATGGGGGCGCGCTCGGCGGCGTCCTGGGCCGCGCCGTCGATCAACGCGAGCCAGACGTGGCCGTCCCTGCGGACGTCCTCGGGTGTCGCGTCGTGCGCGAGGAGCCGCTGGGCGAGGGGGACGAGGACGGCTTCGTCGCCGCGCCGGTCCGCCTCGGGCAGCAGGTCGACGGCCATCCTTGCCGCGCGGCCGGGGTCGGTGAGCGTCAGCCGGGGCAGCGCCGTCAGGGCCTCCTCGTACTCGTCGTGCAGAAGGGCGATCGCAGCCAGATCGTCGCACGCGTTGCGGAGGGTGGCCGCCCGGCGCGCCAACGCGGAGAAGTGCGCGGCGTGACGCCGGCGCAGGTCGGTCTCCTGCGCGGCCCAGGCGGCCTGGCCGCGCAGGAACTCCCTGACCAGCCGGGGCAGGCGGAATCTTGCGGTGTGCGTGACGCCGGGGGCCGCCGAGTCGTCGAGGTGGATCAGGCTCAGATCCATCAGCGAGCCGAGGCGGCCCTCCAGGCTGGGGAGTGGAAGCCCGGACACGTCACCCGCCGCCTCCGCGGTGAAGGAGGCGGAGAAGGTGGCCAGGGACGGCAGGAGGGCGGTGGCATGGCCGGCGTCGGGGGCGGCCGTCAGCACGCCGAGAGGGGACTGCTCCCCGGCCAGGAGCGCCACGAGCTCGGCCGGCGCGGTCGTCGTCAGCCTGGAGGCGAGGAGCCCGATGAGCAGTGGACTGCCCAGGGAGGCGGCGGCGAGCTGATGGAGCCAGGGAGCGTCCTCGCCCTCCTCCGGCCGGCCCACCCCCGCGAGCTCCGCGCGCCGCAGCAGCAGCCGCCGGGACTCCGTGTGGGTGAGTGGCCTGACCGACAAGCCGGCGAGAAGGGGGCCACTCATGGGCACGGTGGACATGGCGAGGATCGTCACGCCCTCCAGCTTCGCGATGGCATCGGCCGCGGCCTCTGCGCCGGCAAGCGCCTCCGCGTGGTCGACGATCATCAGCTCCGGCTCCCAGGGGCACTCCCGCTCCGGGTTCGAGCCGCGACGGGCCGGCACGCGCTGCACCGCGGAGCGCAGCCTCGCCACGGCGCCGTCCCGGTCGGTTCCGGCCAGGTCGACGAAGTGCGCACCGCTGAACCGCTGGGCGACAAGGGGTAAGGCGGCGGCCACCAGTGCGGACTTCCCCACGCCGGAGGGACCCGCGAGGCAGATGACGCCGTCGGAGGCCCCGGTGAGTATCGAGGCGAGGCGGCGCAACTGCGCGGCTCGGCCCACAAGATTGGAGTCGGGGTTGAGGCCTGGATCCATGCTCAGCTCCCTCGTGGCTGGCTCACCGTCGCGGGTCCCGGAGGATCGGGATGCCACACCCTAGCCCAGCAGGGCCCGGGCTCAGTTGATCTCGGCGATGCGGGTCATCGCGTCGCGGACCTGGCGGGCCCTGAGCTGTCCGATGCCCTCCACCTCGAGGAGCGCGCTGAGGGGGGCGGCGAACAGCTCCTGGATGGTGAAACGGTCCACCAGCCTGGTCACGAGAGGCGAGGGCAGGCGGCCCACCTTCGTCAGAAGCCTGATCCCCCGGGTGGTGACACCCTGCTCCATGTTGGGGTTGGGGCCGAAGCCGAGCCGTTGAGCCACGAGCTGGCCGCTGAAGAGCTCCTCGGTGGAGAAGTTGTGCAGCCGCGACAGGTCGAACTCCGCGGGGTCCTCGAGGTTGGGCGCGTAGTCCTCCGTCAGGAGCTCGGCCACACCGTCGAAGCTGGAGGCCAGCTCCGCGTGCTGCATGGCCACCATGCGCCCCTCGACGCCCAGCACGTCGGCGTGGAACTGCATCTCGGCGGAGAGCCGACGGGTCAGCTCGAGCCGGTGGACCACGTGGGTGAGGTCCCGCAGCGCCACCTGCTCGCCGATCTCGAGCGCGGTGAACTGATCCATGAGGTCGCTCAGGCGGGTGACCACCCGCGACAGGGTGGCGAGCGTCTGGTTCGCCCTGCTGATCACCTGGGACACGGTCTCGACCACGTGGCGCCGCCCGTCGAGGAACAGCGAGACCGTGGACATCGACGCGGACACCGTCACCACCGGCACCCCTGCGGCCTGAGCGGTCCTGTCGGCCGAGCGGTGGCGGGTGCCCGTCTCGGCGGTGGGGAGGTCTCCGGCGGGGACCAGGTGCACTCCGGCGGCGATGATCCGGGTCAGGTCCGTGGACAGCACGATGGCGCCGTCGAGCTTCGCCAGCTCGCGCAGGGCCTGCTCGGTGCACTCGACCCCGATCTGGAACCCGCCGGAACACACCTGCTGAACCCTGGAGTTGTTGCCCAGCACGATCAGCGCGCCGGTGCGGCCCGACAGGATGCGGTCCAGGCCCGCGCGCAGCGGGGTGCCGGGAGCGAGCAGCTTCAGATAGCGGCGAACGGTGGACTTCGACAAACGCACCTCCCCAGGGACCAGGCCAGTCTAGGCGTGCAGGGAGCCGCCCGCGTCGTCGGAGAGGCGGGCGCGGCGGTCGCTGCGCTTGACGGTCCGCCGGACAGGGCGGTCGTGCCAGAGGATGCGTCCCACCATGAACAGTCCGCCCACGGCGGCCAGGAGGAAGAAGATCATCCCCAGCGCCGGGTAGCCCAGCAGGCGGGGGCCCACATCGGCGAACATCAGCAGCGCCGCGGCGATGGTGATCGCCGCCAGGATCAGCGCCGTCGCCAGCCTGTTGGCCACCTGCTGCAGCACCATGAGGGCGCGGCTCTCGTCGAAGGCGTCCACCTTGAGGGTGAGCTCGCCGTCGCTCAGGGCGTCCAGGAGCCGGTTGGCGCGTCGGGGCAGGCGCTCGAGGAACTCCTTGCCCTCGATGCCGCCGAGGAGCGTCTGGCCGGGGCTCGGCGTCAGCCCGGCCGCGATGATGGTGGGGAGGTTGTCCCGGATCGCCTCCACCGGGGTGAATGCGGGGTCGAGGTGCTGGGTGGCCTGGTCGAGGTTGAGCAGGGCTTTCGCCACCAGCGTCATCTCCGCCGGCGGCCGGAGCCCGTGGGCGCCGGAGATGCGCGCCAGCTGCATGAGCACCGCGCCGGCCTGGAGGTCTGCGCCCATGGAGAGCGTCGTGGACACCAGGTGGGCCACGTCGTCGCGGAAGGCGGCCGCGTCGTACTCGTCGGTGGGATGGCCCATGCCTGCGAGCACGGCCGCGGCCCCCTCGCCGTCGCCGTCGCCGATCGCGATGAGGAGCTTGACGATCGAGCTGCGCAGCCGGCCGGGCAGCCGCACCACCATGCCCACGTCCAGCAGCGCGACACGGTGGTCCGGGGTGAGGAAGAGGTTGCCCGGGTGGGGATCTGCGTGCAGGATGCCGTCGACCAGCATGGCCTTGAGCATGAACCGGAACAGCGCCGCCGCCAGGCGCGCCCCGTCGACGTCCAGCATCGTCAGCGGTCCGACGTCGGTGATCTTCCTGCCGGGAACGAACTCCAGCGTGAGCACGTCGTCGGTGGAGTAGTCGGGCACGTAGCCGGGCACCAGCAGGTCGGGCTCGTCGCCGACCAGCTCGCGGAACAGGTCGAGGTTCGCGGCCTCCTTGCGGTAGTCCAGCTCGTCTGCCATCGAGCGGCGGAACTGGGCCAGCATCCGGGCCGCGCCCAGCCTGGGGCCGACGGGGGTGTTGGCGTCGGCGAACTCCGCCAGCTCCGAGAGGGAGGCCAGGTCGCTGCGGACCCGGTCCCGTACTCCTGGCCGCAGCACCTTGACCACCACGTCGCGGCCGGAGCGCGTGACGGCCCGGTGGGCCTGCGCCAGCGAGGCGGAGGCCAGGGGCGTGTCGTCGAACTCGGAGAACAGGGTGCTGACCGGCGCCCCGAGCGACTCCTCGATCCTGGCCCTGATGTCCTCGGCCGGCACGGGGTCGACGTCGTCCTGCAGCCGGGTGAGCGCGTCGGTGTAGGCGCCCGGCAGGAGGTCCTGCCGTGTGGAGAGCAGCTGCCCGAACTTGATGAACGTGGGGCCCAACCGCTCAAGCCCGGCGGTGAAGTGCTCGGCATCCTCCTGCTCCGCTTGAGGGCGGCTCTCGCCGGGCAGCGGTGACGCGTCGGTGTTGAAGGCCTTCAGGTGCCTGATCAGCAGGCCGCCGAGCTGGGTCATCATGGCGATGTCGGGCATGGCGCTCCTTCCTTTCGGTACAGGCGCTCTTGGGTCACGGTAACCCAGCCGGTCCCGCGTTCGCTGACGGATGAGCGCCGCGAGCCGCGCGGGCTTGACCTTCACGTTGCGTCAAGGTTTACGGTCAAGGACATGACCGATGTCCAGACCCTCATCACCGCACTCACCCACACCGACGGCACCGCACGGCGCCACGCAGCCCTCGCCCTCGGCGCAGCCCGGGACCCGCAGGTTGCGCCCGCTCTCCTGGGCCGGCTGCGGACCGAGCACGATCCGCGGGTCCGAGAGGACCTCACCTGGGCGCTGGTGCAGCACGCCGACTCCGCGGAGGACGAGCTGCTCGCCATGCTGACCGACGAGGATCCCTCGCTGCGACGCACCGCCGCCCACGTGCTGAGCAAGATCGGGGACCCGGCGCACTTCGAGCACGTGCGCCCCCTGGTGGGAGACGAGCACACCGACGTGGCCATCAAGGCCTACCGCGCGGTGGCCAACACCGGCCATCCCGAGGCCGCCGAGACGCTCGCCGGGCGTCTGGGTGACGGCGACGCGCTCCAGCGTGACGCGCTGACCACCGCCATGCACGGGCTCGGCGAGGCGGCAGTCGCCCCGCTGACCAGGGCCCTGGGTGACCCGGACCCGGAGGTGCGGTCGCACGCCGCCGAGGCGCTGGGGCACCTCGGGGGCCCCGCGGCCGACCCTGCCGCGGACGCGCTCGAGCTGGCCGCGGGCGACGGCGATGCCGACGTGCGGCTGGCGGCGGTGTCCGCGCTGGGGCAGCTGACCGAAGCAGCCGACGGTGCGCTGGCCCGGCTCGAGGCCACCGGTGCCCCGGTGGTGGCTCAGGTGGCCGCGCGCTTCCGGCTGTCCAGGGAGGCCGCCGAGGCCTGACGGTCCGCGACCAGCCGCCGGGCCAGGAGCCGCGTGCGCTCGTCGGGGGAGTCCACCATCCCCTCGACCGCGCGCGCGGCTTCCGGCACGTCCAGGCCGCCGAGCGAGAGGAGAGCGGCGAACCGCACCTCCTCATCCGGGTCCGTCAGCGCCCGCGCGAGGGGAGCCGCCGCCGAGGGGTCCTGCATGAGCCCCAGCGCCTCCGCCGCGAGCGCCCGCACCGGGGCGCGCTGATCCGAGAGGGCGACGACGAGGGGCGTCACGGCGCCGTCGAGCCGGGCGAGCGAGGCCGCCACCTCGTCGCGGACCACGGGCCGGGGATCTCCCAGCGCGACGACCAGGGCCTCCAGCGCACCCGCCCCGCCCACCTGGCCCAGGCCGAACGCGGCCTTGGCGGCGACGGCGGCGTCCTCGTCAGCCAGCAGCCCCTCAAGGACCGGCACCGCGGCCGGGTCCCGCAGCTTGCCGAGCACGTGCGCCAGGGCGTGCCGGGCGCGCGAGTCGCCGGTGGCCAGCGCCGAGTCCAGCCTGCCTGCCACCCCGTCTCCCCGCTGTGTGATGGCCCAGGTGGCGGCCTCCCGCACGCCGGGCTCCGGATCGGAGCGCAGCACCTCCACGAGGTCCTCGAAGGGGGCCGACGCGTGGCCGGTCAGGGCGGCGCGGAACCGGACCGCTGGAGCCGGGTGGCGCAGCCGCTCGCTGAGCGCGATGGCGTCGAGGACCTCCTCCCAGCCCGCTTCGGCGGCCTGCTGCAACCCCCTGAGCCGGGCAAGGAGTTCCTGCTCGGCGGCGATCCGGGCCTCCACCGCCTCGGTGTGCTGCCGCAGGAGCGCGGAGGCGTCCGTGGCGGGGTCGTCTAGGGCACTGCCCACCTCGCCGAGCGACAGCCCCAGCGACTTCAGGTGCTGGATGGCCAGGAGGCGGACCAGGTCCTCATGGGAGTACAGCCGGTAGTCCCCCGACGACCGCCCGCTCGGGACCAGCAGCCCCAGCTCGTCGTAGTGCCGAAGCGTCCGCTGCGACAGGCCCGTGCGGCGGGCCACCTCCCCGATCCGCAGCGCCTCCATGACCGCCTCAGCCCTTCCCGTTGTGCAGTGCGAGCTTGACCATCGCTTCCTCCAGCGAGCCCACCTCGAGCACCCTCAGGCCCCCGAGCCGGGGGACCTTCACCGTCACGTCCCGTGAGCCCTTCGGCACCAGGGCAAGCTCGAATCCCAGCCGCGCCGCCTCGGCGAGCCGGCGCTCCACGCCGGGCACCCGCCGCAGGTCACCCGCGAGGCCCACCTCGCCCAGCGCGAGCAGGCGGCCAGGGTACTGCCAGTCCACGGCCGCCGAGGTGATCGCGATCGCGGCCGCCAGATCCACCGACGGGTCTGTGACCCTCGCCCCGCCCACGGTGGACACGTAGACGTCCTGCTGGGACAGGGGTAGGCGGACCTTCCGCTCCAGGACGGCCAGCACCATCGCGATGCGCGAGTTGTCCAGCCCGTGCGTGGTGCGCCTCGGCGACGACTGATTGGGCGACGGCGCCACGAGCGCCTGGATCTCGGCGAGCAGCGGCCTCCTGCCCTCCATGGTCACCGTGATGCACGTGCCCGGCGTGGGCTCGCTGTGCTCGGTGGTGAACAGCCCTGACGGGTCCGGCACCTCGACGATGCCCGTCTCGCTCATCTCGAAGCAGCCCACCTCGTCGGCCGGCCCGAAGCGGTTCTTCGTGGCGCGCACCATGCGGAACCCGGAGTGACGGTCCCCCTCGAAGGTCAGCACCACGTCGACGAGGTGCTCCAGCGTGCGCGGCCCGGCGATAGAGCCGTCCTTGGTGACGTGGCCGATGATGATCACCGCCATGTCCTCGCGCTTGGCCACCCTCGCCAGGGCGCCCGTCACCTCGCGCACCTGCGACGGCCCTCCCGGCGCGCCGTCGGCCTCCGCCGTGGCGATGGTCTGCACGGAGTCCACCACCAGCAGCGACGGGCGGACGGTCTCCACGTGGCCCAGCACGGTGCCCAGGTCGTTCTCGGAGGCGAGGTAGAGGCCCTCGTGGATGGCGCCGGTGCGCTCCGCCCTGAGGCGGACCTGCGACGCGGACTCCTCGCCGGAGATGTACAGCGTGGTCTGCCCGGATCTGGCCCACTTGGCCGCGACGTCGAGCAGGAGCGTCGACTTGCCAACCCCCGGCTCCCCGGCCAGCAGCACCACCGCGCCCGGCACGAGCCCCTTGCCCAGCACGCGGTCCAGCTCGGCGATGGTGGTGAGCCGGCGCTGCGCCCCGTCGGTGGGCACCTGGGTGATGGGGATCGCGGCGTCCACAGGCGCCGACGACGCCACCTGCCTCAGCTTGGGTGCGCCGCGCTCGACGACCGAGCCCCAGCTCTGGCACTCGCCGCACTTGCCGACCCACCGCACCGACGTCCAGCCGCACTCGGTGCAGTGGTACGTGTCCTGTTTCTTCGCCACGCCCGTGAGCTTAGGCGGCGCCACCGACAGGACCGCGCGCGGCCGCCGTCGGCCCATCGCGACGGGATGCCCAGCGCGGGCCTGCCGCGCAGGGAGAGATGGTCAGATGGTGACGGGGCCGTTGGCGGTCTCGAACGTGACGTTCGAGATGCCGGGGGTGCCGTGCGGGGCCACGAGGTCCAGGCGGATGCCGTCGATCTCGTCGGCCACCGGCATGGCGAGCCATTCCGAGAGGCGGTCGGCGGAGCCGGAGATCTGCAGCGACGTCAGCTTCACGTCACCCTGGAGCGCGGCAGGGCGCAACGAGTCGTCGCTCTTCCACTCCAGGAAGTACGGCAGCTGAGGATCGGCGATGAGGCCGCGGATGCCGATCTGCACCCACTCGAGCCGACGCCCGTCCGGGAAGTGACGAAGGCCGGGGACCGCGGCGCGCTCGAGGCGAGTCTCGTACGGCGCGATGTCCGGAACGCTGATCACCCAGCCCATCCATCCACCGCCCATGGCGGAGCGGGCACGGACCGCCTGCCCGAAGGCCGCCTTGTCCGCGGCCGGGTGGTCGAGCACCTCGACCACCTCGATGTAGCGCGCATCCGCCAGCGGGATGATGTGGTTGCGGGTGCCGAACCGCGGATGGAAGCCGCCGTCCTTGTAGTCAGTGCCCAGCGCCTCGGCGAGCCGGGATGCCTCAGCCTTGAGGCCGTCGGGGCCGGTCGCGAAGATCAGATGGTCGACGTGCATGGAGCCATTCTTGCCCTCATCAGGGCCAAACAACTAATCGGGCTGAGCCGCCCCGGCGTTCGGCGGGTAGGGTTGCGGTTGTGTCCACGTCGAAGGTCCTGCTGTCGACCACCTCCGTGTTTCCGGAGGCATCGGCGAGCGCATTCGAGCTCGCCGCCTCGCTCGGATACGACGGCATCGAACTGATGGTGGGCGTCGACGCCCTCTCCACCGACATCGGCGCCATCGAGAAGCTCTCCTCCTATCACGGCGTGCCCGTGCTGTCGGTGCACGCGCCTACGCTGCTCGTCACGCAGAGCACGTGGGGCTCGGACCCGTGGGACAAGCTGAGGCGCTCGGGCGAGGCCGTGCAGCAGTTCGGCGGCGACACGGTCGTGGTCCACCCCCCGTTCCGGTGGCAGAAGGAGTACGGGGCGGGGTTCGTCGCCGGGATCAAGCGCCTCAACGCAGAGACCAGCGTGAAGTTCGCCGTCGAGAACATGTATCCCTGGCGGACGCCGGCGGGGCACTTCCAGGCCTATCTTCCCGGATGGGACCCCACGTCCTACGACTACGACCATCTGACGCTGGACCTCAGCCACGCGTCCACCTCCCAGCGTCAGTCGCTGGACCTGGTCCACGCCTGGGGGGACCGGCTGGCGCACGTCCACCTCACGGACGGCCGCGGGTCCCTCAAGGACGAGCATCTGATGCCGGGCGAGGGGGACCAGGCGGCCTGGACCGTGGTCGAGGAACTGGCGGCCTCGGGCTTCGGGGGCCACATGGTGCTGGAGGTCTCGTCGCGGCGGGCGCGGTCGCGCCACGAGCGCGAGGTGCTGCTGGGCGAATCCCTGGACTCCATCCGTGCCGTGCTGGCCAAGGGTGCGGCGAGGAGAGTGGATGTCGCGTCTTAACAGTGCGGTGCGGTCGCTGATCAGGTCGCGCCGGGTGCAGTCGTCCGCCATGGCCTCGGGTGCGGCCGAGGAGTTCGCGAAGGCCTATGTCGCGGGGGAGCGCATCGACGACGCGGTCCGGGTGGTGCGCACCCTCCACGGACAAGGCCTGCTGGCCTCGCTGGCCTACCTGCCCAGCTCGGACGACGAGGCCGAGACCACAGGGGTGCTGTGCGGGGCGCTGGAGGCCCTGGGGGAGGACGCCCGCGGGGTCGAGATCTCGGTCAAGCCGTCGTCGCTGGGCCTCCGCGAGAGCGTGGAGAGCGCCCAGGCGCGGCTGGACGACCTGTGCGGCGCCACCGAGGCCCACGGGGCGAGGGTCACGCTCGAGATGCAGGGCACTGAGGACTACGACGGGGTGCTTCAGCTGTGGAGGGGCGCGCGGGAGCGGTGCGACCGGATCGGGCTCACCCTGCCGGCCGACATCCGCCGCTCCGAGCGCGAGGCGGAGCGGCTGGCGGACGGGGGAGCCCACCTGCGGGTGTGCGTCGGCTCCTATCCGGTGCCGCAGGGCGCCGGGTACCGCAGCGAGCGGGAGAAGTCGCTGGCGATGGTGCGGTGCGTGCGGCGCGCCATGGAGAACGGCGCCTACACCATGGTCGCCTCCCACGACCCGACGATCATCGCGATCGCCCAGGACCTGGCGCGCCGCAACGCCGTGGGCCGCGACGGCTTCGAGTTCCAGATGTTCTACGGCGTGCGTCCCCTGGAGCAGCGCCGGCTGAGCGACATCGGCTACCGCTCGCGCACCTACGTCCCGTTCGGGCCGGCCTGGTTCGAGTACCTGACCACGCGCATCGCGGCGCGGCCGCGCACGCTGTACAGCTACCTGCGGGCCATCTCGGACAAGCGATGACGGCCGCCACAACGCTCGCCGTCGAGCCCGCCACGCGCCGCCTCCTGCGCACCGAGATGGCCATCGTGCTGCTGCTGTCGCTCGGACAGTCGGCCGTCTACGCGCTTCTGTCGATCATCGAGAAGGTCACCCGGCCCATCCCGCTCAATCAGCAGACCACGTCGATCAACAACAGCGCGACGCCCGACCGTCCCTGGCTGGACCTTGCCTACCAGTTGGCGTGGATGACGTTCCCCCTTGTCCCCGTGGCATTGGCCCTGTACCTGCTCGCCACGCAGCATCGGCCTGCCGAGGGGCCTTGGCGGGTGATGGGCTTCGACCTCCGGCGCCCCGGCTCCGACCTGGCCTGGGGCTTCGGCGTGTTCGCCGTGATCGGGGTGGCGGGCCTGGCGTTCTACCTGTTCGCCGTCGAGATCGGGATCAACACCCAGGTCAGCACGGCCAACCTGGCCGCCAACTGGTGGACCGTGCCGGTGCTGGTCCTGCGCGCCGTGATGAACGGCGTGCTGGAGGAGGTGCTGATGATCGGCTACCTCTTCACCCGGTGGGCCCAGACGGGCGGGCGGATGTGGGTGATCCTGGTGGCCAGCGCGGTCATCCGAGGCGGATACCACCTGTACCAGGGGTTCGGCGGCTTCGTCGGCAACCTCGTCATGGGCTTGGCGTTCGGCTGGCTGTACCTGAGGATCAAGCGGGTGATGCCGCTGGTGATCACGCATTCGCTGCTGGACATCGTCGCGTTCGTCGGCGCACCGCTGCTGCCGGTGCTGCTGTCCGCGCTCGGTCGCTGACCCAGGGTCAGGGCAACGCCAGGCCGAGCGCGACGCCGAGGGAGGCGGCCGCCAGGCCCAGGACGAGCATCATCACGGCCAGCCCCGCTGCTGCCAGGGGGCGCTCCGCCCGGACCAGCCGCACCAGCTCGACGCTCGCGGTGCTGAACGTGGTGAACCCGCCCAGGAAGCCCACCCCCGCGACCGCGGCCACGCCGGCCGGGCCGCCGTCGGCCACCCACCCGGTCACCGCCCCGAGCAGGAACGAGCCGAGGACGTTGATCACCAGTGTCGCGGTGGGGAGGGTCCGGGGCAGGCGGGACGTCAGGACCCCGTCGGCGACGAAGCGGGAGGCGGCGCCCAGACCGCCCGCGAGCGCCACCCAGACCGGAATCACGTCCGCCTCGCGGAGGCCACCAGGCGGTACACCAGGGTCATCGCGGCGAGCGCGGCGACGAAGCCCGCCGCGAGGGACGCGACGGCGTAGGCCGCGGCGAGGACCAGGTCGCCGGCCCTCCCCAGGGCAAGGGTCTCGAGGACGAAGGTGCTGTAGGTGGTGTAGCCGCCGAGCAGGCCGGTGCCCAGCGTCAGCTGCAGCGCACGGCGGCGGCCCCCCTCGGCCGGCACCAGGGTCAGCGATTCCAGCAGCGCGCCGAGGATGAGGGCCCCCGTGACGTTGATCGCGAACGTGGCCCAGGGGAACTCGCCGGGCGAGGCGCCGAAGGCGGACTCGATGGCGTGCCTGAGCGCGGTCCCGGCCGCGCCGCCGAGGGCGACCATGCCGATGAGCGACGGGCGCAGGTAGGCGGGCGGGGGAGCGGGGCTCACCTCCATTCCAACGGCGTCTTCCAGTCCACCACCGAGGTGGGCACCACGAGCACCGGCCGGTGCTGGTGGTGGGCCAGGTGGGTGCCGACGGCCGCGTCCAGGAGGCCGTGGAACCGCCCGCTGCGCCCCGGCCGCCCCGTCCCGACGACGATCACGGCCGCGTCGACGGCGCGCGCCAGGTGCGTCAGCGCGCGATCCGCCCGCCCCGCCAGGTAGCGGAACTCCCAGGTCACGTCCGAGCCGGCCAACGCCTGCCCGATGGCCGCGACGATCCCGGCCTGCCGCTGACGCCACTCCTCGTCGTCGGACAGGTCCGGGTCCATGTCGCTGTGCTCGACGCTGCCGTCGGGGAACTCGCGCTCGACGACGCGACCGGGATCCGCGTAGGCGCAGAACAGGGTGCCCCCCTGGGCGCGGGCCAGCTCGGCCGCGGTCAGCAGGACGACGTCGGGCTGCTCGGCGGTGACCCCGACGACGACCGCGTGGCCCGCGAACGGCGTGATGCGTGAGGGGTGGGGTTGTGGGACCTGGGTCATCGTCGGCCTTCCGCTCGTCGGGGACGCTTGAACATTACCCATCGGCGTCCCCGCGCAGGCGGGCCGCATGGACAAGGGAGGTGGGGGTCGGGCGCGGGCGTCGTAGACTTCCGCCCATGCGTGTTGGAGTATTCGGCGCGACCGGACAGGTGGGCGGCGTCATGCGTCGCCTCCTCGAGGAGCGCTTTTTCCCGGTTGACCAGATCCGCTACTTCGCCTCCGCGAGGTCGGCGGGAAAGGTGCTGCCCTGGGGCGGGACGGACGTGGTGGTGGAGGACATCGAGACGGCGGACTTCGCCGGCCTCGACGTGGCCCTCTTCTCGGCCGGCGGATCGACGTCGAAGCTGTGGGCCCCGCGTGTCGCGGAGGCCGGCGCCACCGTCGTGGACAACTCCTCCGCGTGGCGGATGGACGACCGGGTCCCGCTGGTGGTCTCCGAGGTGAACCCGGGGGACGTGGCGAAGGCGGAGCTCGGCATCGTCGCCAACCCCAACTGCACCACCATGGCCGCCATGCCGGTCCTCAAGCCGCTGCACGACCTGGCCGGGCTCGAGGCGCTGCAGGTCACCACCTTCCAGGCCGTGTCCGGGTCCGGCGTCAAGGGAGTCGAGGCCCTGGCCTCCCAGCTGGGCCAGGTCGAGGACCCCCGCGCCCTGGCGCTCGACGGCTCGGTCTTCCAGCCCACCGACACCGCCCCCTACGTCGCGCCCATCGCCTTCAACGTGGTGCCGCTGGCCGGCAACCTCGTCGACGACGGGGAGGGCGAGACGGACGAGGAGAAGAAGCTGCGCAACGAGTCGCGCAAGATCCTCCACATCCCCGGGCTCCTCGTCGCGGGCACCTGCGTGCGAGTCCCCGTGTTCTCCGGGCACTCGCTGTCCGTCCACGCCCGGTTCGCCGGCGACATCACGCCGGAGGAGGCCCGGGCCGCGCTGGCCGGCGCGCCGGGCGTCCGGCTGGTGGACGTGCCAACGCCGCTGGAGGCGGCCGGGGCGGATCCTTCGCTGGTGGGGCGGATCCGCCAGGACCGCAGCGTCGAGGGCAACCGCGGGCTGGTGCTGTTCATCAGCAACGACAACCTGCGCAAGGGTGCCGCCCTCAACGCCATCCAGATCGCGGAGCTGCTGATCCCATGAGGATCGCCCTGATCGGAGCCGGCGCCATGGGCGAGGCCCTCCTCGCGGGCTGGCTCGCGGCCGGGCACCCCGCGCACGAGCTCAGCATCGTCGAGCCCTCCCGGGAGCGCTCCGACGCCATCCGCGCCCGCCACGGCGTCCGGGCCGTCCAGACGGCGCAGGCCGCCACGGCCGATGTCGTGGTGCTCGCCGTCAAGCCCCACCAGATCGACGGCGTGCTGGCCGAGTTGTCGGCGTGCCTGGGTGCCTCGTCGGCCCCCCTGGTGGTCTCCATCGCCGCCGGCACCCCGATCGCGCAGCTCGAGGCGGGCCTGCCGCCCGGCGCCGCCGTGGTCCGGGTCATGCCCAACACCCCCGCCCTGGTGGGCAAGGGGATGGCGGGCGTCGTGCCGGGCACCACCGCCTCGGCGGACCAGGTGGCAATGGTCACGGGCCTGATGGACGCCGTCGGGCGCAGCATCGTGATCCCCGAGAAGCAGATCGACGCGCTCACCGCGGTCTCAGGCTCAGGCCCGGCCTACCTCTTCTACGTGGCCGACGCGATGATCGAGGCCGGGGTGCACCAGGGCCTGACGCGCGGGGAGGCCACGGACCTGGTGGTGCAGACCTTCGTGGGCTCGGCCGCCCTCCTGGCCACCGGCGCACGGGCCTCGGAGCTGCGCGAGCAGGTCACCTCGCCGGCCGGAACCACCGCCGCCGCGCTCCGGGTCCTGGACGAGCGCGGGGTCCGCGCGGCGTTCCTCGCGGCCATGGAGGCATGCGCCGAGCGCGGCCGGGCCATGGCCCTCTGAGTGGGGATTGGTCGATCCTCCCCAGGAACAGTTAAGATTCAGAGTCTGGCCCAGCGCGGTCAGACACATTGAACCACCCGGATCATCCGGTTAGGAAAGGCGAACAGTGGGCTCTGTCATCAAGAAGCGTCGCAAGCGTATGGCCAAGAAGAAGCACCGCAAGCTGCTGAAGAAGACGCGCATCCAGCGTCGTCGCGCCGGCAAGTAGTGGCACCACCCTCGCGGGTACTGCTGCTCACCCGCTCCGGATGCCACCTCTGCGTGGACGCCGAGGCGGTCGTGCGCAGCGCCTGCGAGGACCTCGGGGTGCACTGGCGCACGGTGGACGTCGACTCAGACGAGACCCTCCGTGCCAGATTCACCGACCACGTGCCCGTCACCTTCGTGGACCAGCGGCTGCTCAGCTATTGGTTCGTCGACGACGGCGCGCTCCGTGGGACGTTGAGCGGCCAGGCCCCCCGGGACATGCCAGCCGATTGGATCCCGTCGCTCGTCGACCAGCCCTGAACGGATACAGATCGCAGTGACCGACTCCCTGGAACCGACTTCACCGGCCACACCGCCGGAGTTCGAGCCGACCGGTGGGTCCGTCACGTTCGTGGGGTCCGGCCCGGCTGATCTCGGGCTCCTCACGCTCTCAGGGTCGCGGGCGATGCGCTTCGCGGACCTCCTCATCGTGGACCCGACGGCGGACGTCGAGCAGGTCCGGGCCCTCGCCCCCGCGCACGCCGAGGTGAGGATCGCCGGCGGGGACGACGAGGTGGCAGAGATCCTCGGCGCCGTCGCCCGTGGCCGTCGCGTGGTCCGCCTGCACTCGGGGGACTACTTCACCGACGCGGACTCCGCCGGTGTGCTGCCCGATGTGCTGACCGAGGCCGGCATCCGGGCCAACGTGGTGCCCGGGGTCAACCGCTGGAGCGCGGCCCTGTCCTTCGGCGGGGTGTCCGCGACGGCGGCGTTCGCGGCGTTGGACGCCAAGGTCCACGTGCCGGACATCGAGTCATGGCCCTCTGCGGACACCCTGGTGGTGCGCGCCGCAGGGAACCTGGCGCGCGAGGTGGCCGCCCAGGCCGCCATCCGCTACGGCCGCGACGGCCAGTGCCTCAGCCTCGTGGGCGTCGGCACCACCTCCCAGGTCAGCGAGGTCCTCACCTGGGGCGAGATCGACGACGTCGACGCCCCGGAGTGCTACTTCATCGTCGGCCCGGGCATCGAGGACGTCCGTCGTCAGCGCTACGCCTGGTTCGAGGGCAAGCCGCTGTTCGACTGGCGGGTCATCGCCCCGCGCACCAAGGACGACCTGAGCTCCCTGATCGAGGAGCTGGCGCACTACGGGGCGGGCACCGAGCTGGTGGCCACCATGTCGATCGAGCCGCCGCGCACGGAGCAGGGCATGGAGAAGGCCGTCCGCGGCCTCGTCGACGGGCGCTACCTGTGGCTGGTGCTGACCTCCCCGCACGCCGTGGCCGCAATCGCCGAACGGCTGACCGAGTACGGGCTGGACTCGCGGGCCCTCTCGGGGATCAGCCTGGCGGCCGTGGGCCGCGGCACCATCGAGGCGCTGGCGCGGCTGGGCCTCGTCGCGGACCTGACGCCCGTGGTCGAGAACACCACAGGGGCCCTCGCCACCGAGTTCCCCGCCTACGACGACCTCATCGACCCGCTCAACCGCGTGCTCGTGCCGTCCGCCGACGTGTCGGTCGAGCCCCTTCTCGTGGGCCTCAGCCGCCTCGGCTGGGAGGTGGAGGAGGTCACCGCGTACCGCACGGTCCGCGCCGCGCCGCCGCCCCCGGAGGTCCGCGACGACATCAAGACCGGCATGTACGACGCCGTCGTGTTCACCTCCGCCACGGCGGTGCGCAACATGATCGGCATCGCGGGCAAGCCGCACCCGGCCACCGTGGTCGCGGCCATCGGGCCGGCCACGGCCGCCGCCTGCGAGATGCACGGGCTTCGGGTGGACGTCATCGCGGACGCGCCCACCTTCGAGTCGCTGGCCGAGGCCCTCGCCCGCTTCGCGGACCGCCGCAGGGCGGACCAGGTGGCCGCCGGCCTCCCCGTGACCAAGCCGTCGCAGCGCAAGCGCCGGAAGCGCCGCAAGGCAGTTGCCCCGGCAGACTAGGGTGATGAGCGTGACAGAGGCGACGAAGGTGCACGTCATGCGGCACGGCCAGGTGGAGAACCCCGGCGGTGTCCTTTACGGCCGGCTTCCCGGCTTCGGGCTCTCCGAGCTGGGGCAACGGATGGCCCAGCGGATGGCCACCTACTGGCGGGACGTCCCGCTGACCCACCTCCGCTGCTCGCCGTTGCAGCGGGCCCAGGAGACGATGGCCCCCACTGCCGCGCTGTTCTCCGATCTCGAGATCACCACCGACGACCGGGTGATCGAGGCTGACAACAGGTTCGAGGGCATGGTGTTCGGGAAGGACAACCGGGCGCTGCGCGACCCACGGATGTTCTGGCACATGCGCAACCCCCTGCAGCCCAGCTGGGGCGAGCCGTACAAGGACGTGGCGGCCAGGATGCGTGCCGCCATCCAGGACGCGGCCGCCGCCGCCGGCCCCGGTGGGCAGGCGCTCGTCGTCAGCCACCAGCTGCCCATCTGGATCGCCCGCAGCGACGCGGAGGGTCGGCCGCTGGTCCACGACCCGCGCCGCCGCCAGTGCACCCTGTGTTCGGTCACCAGCTTCACCCTGCGCGACGGCCAGGTGACGGCCGTGGACTACGCCGAGCCGGTCGCCGATCTCCTTCCCGCCGTTCGCAACCGGCGGTTCAAGGTCGGCACGTGAGGCTGCTGCTCGCGGCCTCCGCATCACTCCTGCTGCTGGCGGGCTGCGGTGCGCAGGCAGGGTCCGACGGCGTCGGGTTCGAGGGCGGGGACGGCACCGTCACGATCGTGCCGGCGGCCGAACGCCAACCGGCCCCCACGCTCAGCGGCGCCGCCCTCAACGGGGACCAGGTCTCGACGGCGGACCACGCGGGGAGGATCGTGGTGGTCAACGTGTGGGGCTCCTGGTGCGCCCCCTGCCGCGCAGAGGCCCCGGAGCTCGTCGAGGCCCACCGGGAGCTGGGCGAGGATGTGGCCTTCCTCGGCGTCAACACCAGGGACCTCGACGTGGCCCCCGCGCAGGCGTTCGAGCGGGCGTTCGGCCTCACCTACCCCAGCATCTTCGACCCCGACGGCAGGCTGCTCCTGGGCTTCGGCCAGCTGCCGCCCAAGGCCATCCCCAGCACCGTCGTGATCGACGCCGACGGCAGGGTGGCCGCCCGGGTGCTCGGCACCGTCGACGCGTCCACGCTCAGCGGCATCGTCTCCGACGTGGCGGCCGGCTCGTGATCCTGCTCGAGTCCTGGGCGGGGCAGGCCCTGACCTCCTCCATGCTCGTGGCCATCCCCGTCGCGATGCTGGCCGGCCTGGTGTCGTTCCTCTCGCCCTGCGTGCTGCCCCTGCTGCCCGGCTACCTGTCCTACGCGTCGGGGCTCGGGTCTGCGCAGATCACCGACGGCAGCGCCTCCAAGCGCCTGCTCGTGGGCGGGACGCTGGGATTCATCCTCGGCTTCTCCGTGGTGTTCGTGCTCACCGGGGCGCTGCTCGGCGGCATCGGGGCGGCGCTGCTGACCAACGCGCGCCTCATCACCGTCGTCCTGGGCCTCGTCATCCTCGTGCTGGGGGCCGGCTTCGCCGGCTGGCTGCCCGTCCCGTCCGGGTGGCGCCCGGCCGTCGCGCCCCGCCTCGGCGTCTGGGCATCGCCCCTGCTCGGCATGGTGTTCGGGCTCGGCTGGACGCCCTGTATCGGTCCGGCCCTGTCCGTGGTGCTGACGCTTGCCCTCAACGAGGGCTCGGCGACGCGTGGGGGGATCCTCGCGTTCGCCTACGCCCTCGGACTCGGCCTGCCGTTCCTCGCGTTCGCCGTCGCGTTCACCGCGCTGGCGCCCCGCTTCGACTGGCTGAAGCGCCACGGGCTGCTGCTCCAGCGCATCGGCGGCGTGTCGATGATGCTGGTGGGGCTGGCCATGGTGATCGGGTGGTGGGACGCCCTCATCGCGGTGCTGCGCCAATGGGCCGCCGACTACGGGACCATCCTGTGACGACGGACTCGGGGCGCGCGCTCGGCCCCATGCAGCTGCTGCGCTGGGCCTGGGGCCAGCTGACCTCCATGCGCACCGCCCTGATGCTGCTCTTCCTGCTGGCGCTCGCGACGGTGCCTGGCTCGATGATCCCGCAGCAGAGCATCTCGCCCATCTCGGTGCTGGACTTCAAGCGCGACAACCCGTTCTGGGACTCGATCTTCGAGCCGCTCGGCTTCTACGACGTGTACACCTCGCCCGCCTTCTCGGCGGTCTACCTGCTGCTGTTCGTCTCGCTCATCGGCTGCATCCTGCCCCGCATCTCCAAGTACCTGGGCGCCGTCAGGAAGCCGCCGCCGCCCCTGCCCGCCCGCATCGAGCGGCTCCCGGCCGTGGCCCGCGGCGCCGTCGACGGGGCTCAGGCAGACCCGCTCGCCGCCGCGGAGGCGTGGCTGCGGTCCAGGCGCTACCGGACCCGGCGGTCCGCCGACGGCGTCTCGGCCGAGCGGGGCTATGCCCGCGAGGCGGGCAACCTCGTCTTCCACATCTCGCTGATCGCCATGCTGATCGGCATGGCCTGGTCCAACCTCTGGGGGTTCCACGGCACCGTCGTCGTCGTCGAGGGCCGCGGCTTCGCCAACGTGATCACGCAGTACGACGACTTCACCTCCGGATCGCTCGTCGACACGGACTCCCTGGAGGCGTTCGCCGTCGGGATCGACGAGTTCCGCGCCTCGTTCGAGACCGGCGAGGTGCAGCGCGGGGCGGCCCGCCAGTTCGACGCGGACGTGACCCTCACCGACGCCGCCGGGACGCGGGCGGCGCTGCTCACCGTCAACGAGCCACTGATCACCGACGGCGGCACGCAGATCAACCTCATCGGCCACGGCTACGCACCCCTCTTCACGGTCACCGACGGCAACGGCGACGTCGCCTACAGCGGCCCCGTGGTATTCCTGCCCCAGGACGGCAACTTCTCCTCGGTGGGCGTCGTCAAGGCCCCCGACGCGCGCCCCGACCGCCTCGCCTTCGAGGCGTTCTTCTTCCCGACGGCGGTGCTGGACGAGACCGGCCCCCACTCGGTGTTCCCGGACGCGCTGAACCCCGAGGTCTACCTCAACGCGTGGTCGGGACCGCCCGCGGAGGAGACCGGGATACCCTCCAGCGTCTACACCCTCGACACGGCCGGCCTCACGCCCGTCCCGGGCGACGACGGCCAGGTACTGCGGGCCAGGATGCTGCCGGGCGCCGGCTTCACCCTGCCGGACGGGCTCGGCTCGATCAGCTTCGACGGCTACCAGAGGTGGGTGAAGCTGCAGGTCAGCCAGACCCCGGGCAACACCATGACGCTGATCTCGCTGTTGCTCGGCGTCGCCGGGCTGTGCGTCTCCCTCTTCGTGCGGCCGCGGCGTCTCTTCGTCAGGATCGCCGACGGTGAGGCCGTCGCGGGGGGCCTCGACAGGGCAGACGCCGCCACCGGACTCGACGACGAGGTTGCCGCGCTGTTGGCCTCGGTGGCGGTTCCTGGGCACAATGGGGGCGCGCCGGCCCAGGAGATGAAGGAGGGACCCCAGACGTGACGCTGTCCGAATGGTCCTACACCGCGATCGTGGTCGCGGCCGTTGGCTACCTCGTGGCCTTCGGGCTGCATGCCCTGGAATGGTCGTCCGCCAGGGGGCTCGCCTCGGTCCGGCCGGACGACGGCTCGGAGGACAGGCAGCGGATCCGCGTGGACCTGTGGGGCCGCCTCGCGGTGGCCGCGACCCTCGTCTCGGCGGTGGTGCATGTGGCCGGGGTGGTGCTGCGGGGCGTCTCGGCCCAGCGCCCCCCGTGGGGCAACATGTACGAGTTCATCACGTCGGCGCTGGCGTTCGCCGCCATCATCTACCTCGTCGGCGTGGCGAGATTCGGGATGCGGTGGCTGGGCCTCGGCCTGACCCTCCTGTTCACCGTGGGCCTGGGCCTGGCCGTGACCGAGTTCTACGTGGAGGTGGCGCCTCTGGTGCCGGCCCTCCACAGCGTGTGGTTCATCATCCACATCGTCGCGGCCGCCATCTCCGGCGCGGCCTTCAACGTCGGGGCCGTCACGGCCGCCCTCTTCCTGATCCGTGACTCGGCGGAGCGCCGCGCCGCGGCCCGCGGCACCGTGATCGACGGCTACCTGGCCAAGGTCCCTCCCGCGAAGACGCTGGACCTCATCTCCTACCGGCTCCACGCGTTCGCGGTGCCGCTGTGGACCTTCACCATCGCCGCCGGCGCCATCTGGGCGCAGTACGCCTGGGGCCGGTTCTGGAACTGGGACCCCAAGGAGACCTGGTCCTTCATCACCTGGATCGTCTACGTGGCCTACCTCCACGCGCGGGCCACTGCCGGGTGGCGGGGCCGCCCCGTCGCGATCATCGCGCTGGTCGGCGTGGTGACCTTCTGGTTCAACTTCATCGGCGTCAACCTGCTGTTCAGCGGCCTCCACTCCTACGCGGGCATCTGAGCGGTGGCAGCCGAGGAGGCGCCGGACTGGCTGGTCCGGCTGTACGAGGAGCAGGGGGGCACCCTGCACCGGCTGGTCGTGCTCCTCGGCGCTGAGGAGCAGTCCGGCCGCATCGTCCGCAGCGCGCTCCTCGCGCTGCACCGGCGGGGCCATCGCCTGATCGACCCGGCGGAGCGCGTGGAGTTCCTGCACGAGCATGTGGTCCACCTCGCCAGGGCCGTGCGGCCCGCCCAGGCCGCCATCACGATGCCTGAGGTGCCGGAGTCGCGCCAGAGGGAGATCCTGACCGCGGTCTCCTCCCTCCCGCCGCGCACCGCCGAGCTGATCATCGTCAGCCACTACCTCTCGGTCTTCGGCCCCGAGCTGGCGGCCATCATGCGGATGTCCGTCAGAGGCTGCAACCAGAGGCTCGAGGTGGCGCTCGAGGCGCTGCGCCGTCGGGTGGGCGCGCCGACGCCGGGGAGCCTCCCCGGGGTCCTGGAGTCGCTCTCCCAGGAGGTGACCGCCGCGCTGCGCTCGGCCGCCCGGCTGGTCCAGGCCCCCGGCACGGAGACACTGGAGGGGGAGCTGCTCAACCTCACCGCCCGTCGGTCCGGAAGCCTCAGGCCCCGGATGGTGGCGCTCATCACCGTCGTGGCGGTCGTGGCCGGCCTCGGGCTGGCCGCGCTGACCCGCCCGACGGCCGCCACGCCGGATTCGGCCACGCAGGGCCCCACCGCGGCGCCGACGATCATCGCCGCGAAGTCGCTGCCTGCGCAGGTGCGCGGCATCCCGCTCTACTACGTGAGCAGGCAGGACGGCCGGTTGTACCGCGAACTGCGCGACCTCCCGGCCACCACCGATCTGGTCCAGGGGGCGTTGGACGCGGTGCTCTCGCTCGCCCCGCTGGACCCGGACTACAAGTCGGCCTGGGGGCCGGGCACGCTCAACGGCATCGAGACCTCCGATGACACGCTCACCGTAGACCTCTCCTCGGAGGCCTACGCCGACCTCACCACCGCCTCCCTGGCGGCGCAGGCGCGCAACCAGGTGGTCTACACGGCGTCGGAGATCATCGGCAACCCCGACCTGCGGGTCCTTTTCCTGTCCGACGGCGGACCGCCCCCGGCGGACTTCATCAGCGAGACCGGGTTCACCCGCGAGGGGCTGACCCCGATGCCCGCCCTGTGGATCGACTCGCCCAAGAACGCGGCGCAGCTCCCGGCCGGCCAGGTGGTGATCATCGGCACCGTGAAGCCGGACGTGGGTGAGCCCATCGTCCGCATCACCGACATCGACACCGACGTCGTCGTGGCCGAGACCTCGGCGCAGACGTCGACGGGCCTCAACGCCGAGGGCTGGCGCGTGTGGTCCGTGAGCGTGCCGCTCGAGCCCGGCAGTTACGACGTGCGCGCCAGCGTCACCGGGGGAACCCCGCCGACGACCTCCTCGGAGAACAAGTCCATCCAGGTGGGCTGAGACCGCCCTAGTTCGTGGCCACGAGCCGGGCGACCCGGGCCTGCATGTGCATGGGGACGAGCCGTGTGGCGGCCGCCATGAGCGCGTTCACCGGGCCGTCCACCACCATGGGACGGTGCGCCTTCAGGCCGGCGAAGGTGGTCTCGACCACCTGGTCGATCGTGCGGCGCCGCTTCATCACCCCGTCGTCGCCGGCGTTGGCGAAGAACTCCGTGTCCGTGGGGCCGGGGCAGATGACGATGGCGCGGACCCCCGTCGAGTACAGCTCCTCCCACAGCGCGATGGTGAACCGCATCACGTACGCCTTCGACGCCGCGTAGACGGCCATGGTGGGGATGGGCTGGAACGCCGCGGTGGAGGCCACGTTGACGATCGCGCCGGCCCCCCGGCTGACCATGTGCGGGAGGACCGCGCGGGTCAGCTCGGTCAGCGCGACCATGTTGAGCTCCATCTCGTCGCTCACCCGGTCAGGAGACGCGTCCTTGAAGTGGCCCATCGTGCCGAAGCCGGCGTTGTTGACCAGGTGGCTGACGTCGAGCTCCGCCATGCGGGCCGCCAGCCGCGACCGCTCGTCCCTGATGGTGAGGTCTGCCGGCCACACCTCCGCCTCCACGCCGTGCGTGCTGCGGATCGTCTCGGCGACCGACTCCAGGAGGTCGCGGCGGCGGGCCACCAGCAGCACGTTGACTCCCTCGGACGCCAGCCGCTGGGCGTAGCCCACGCCCAGGCCGCTCGAAGCGCCGGTGACCACTGCCCACGTGTTGCTGCTCATGGCCACAGCTTAGGCGCCCCGCGCCGACCCCCCCGCGGCCGCGACGTCGGCGGCGCCGCGGTCCATGGAACAATGGCGCCATGCAGCATTTTGACCTGGTGGTGATCGGTTCCGGCTCCGGGAACTCGCTGATCGACGAGCGGTTCGCCACCTGGAACGTGGCGTTGATCGAGCGGGACGAGACCTTCGGCGGCACCTGCCTCAACCGCGGCTGCATCCCCACGAAGATGTTCGTGCTGCCGGCGGACCACGCCGCCGCGCCCGCCGAGGCCAGGCGCCTCGGCGTGGACCTGCAGTACCGGGGCTCCGACTGGAAGGCGATCAGGGACCGGATCTTCGGCCGGATCGACCCGATCTCCGTCGGCGGCCTGGACTGGAGGCGTCGCTCGTCCAACGTGACCGTGTTCCAGGGGGAGGCCCGGTTCGTCGGGCCCAAGACGCTCCAGGTGGGCGACGACACCATCAGCGCGGACCACATCGTCATCGCCACCGGCTCGCGCCCCCGCTCGGTAGAGGTTCCCGGCCTCGAGGAGGTCGAGGGCCTGGTATTCACGTCCGACACGATCATGCGCGTCGACGAGCGGCCCCGCCGCCTGGTCATCGTCGGCGGCGGATACATCGCGGCCGAGTTCGCGCACATCTTCTCCGCGCTCGGCACCGAGGTCACGCTCATCAACCGCTCCGACGTGCTGCTGCGCCACCACGACCGGGAGGTGGCCGAGCACTTCGCCGCGCTGCTCTCCAAGCGGGTGCACGTGCGCCTCAACCAGCAGCTCAGCTCGCTCGAGCGCTCGGACGACGGCGGGGTCACGGTCATCACGCGGGACCGCAACGGCGTCGAGTACGAGTACTTCGCCGACGCGCTGCTGCTGGCCGTCGGGCGGGTCCGCAACTGGGAGGCGCTGGACCTCCCGGCCGCCGGCATCAACGTCCGGGCCGGCGGACAGATCCAGGTCGACGCCCGCCAGGCCACGAACGTCCCGGGCGTCTGGGCGATCGGGGACGCGTCCTCGGACTACCTGCTCAAGCACGTGGCGAACGCCGAGATGCGCACCGTCCAGCACAACCTGCTCCATCCCGACCAGCCTGTCGAGACGGACCACCGGTATGTCCCCAGCGCGGTGTTCAGCGATCCCCAACTCGCCAGCGTGGGCGCCACCGAGGAGCAGCTGAGGGAGTGGGGAGTGCCCTACGTGGTGGCCCGGCAGCGCTATGCGGACGTGGCCTACGGCTGGGCGCTCGAGGACGAGGGGCACTTCGTCAAGCTGCTCGCAGACCCGCACAGCTGGCACCTGCTCGGCGCCCACATCATCGGGCCGCAGGCGCCCACGCTGATCCAGCCGCTGATCCAGGCGATGACCTTCGGCCTCCCGGTCACGCAGATGGCGCGCGGCCAGTACTGGATCCACCCCGCCCTCCCGGAGGTGGTGGAGAACGCACTGCTGGGGCTCGTCGACGCGCACCACCCCGTCTACCTGGACCGCTGAATGGGGGAGCGTACCTCTGTCCTGATCGCGTCCGCGGCCCTTCTCGCCGTCGGGTGCGCGCCCGGGCCGATCCTGCCGCCGGGCGCCACCGCCACCGGGCCGGCCAGCATCGCGGAGGCGAGTCCCTCGGCGATCCCTCCGTCGCCCACGGTCGAGCCCGAACCCAGCGTGACCACCTGCCGGTCCCTCGCCGAGGGCCTGGACGACCGCACCAGGGTGGGCCAGCTCTTCATGGTGGGCGTCTCCACAGTCGGCCTGGATGAGACCACACGCTCGGCCATCACGCTCGGCCGCGTGGGCTCGGTGGTGCTGCTCGGCAACACCACCTCTGGGGTCGCCGCGGTCCGGGAGCTGACGGCGGAGCTGGGCAGCCTGGGCACCGCGGACCTGCCCCTGTTGATCGCCGTGGACCAGGAGGGCGGGCAGGTGCAGCGGCTGCGCGGCGAGGGCTTCGACCGCATCCCGCCGGCCACCGAGCAGGGACAGATGGCGACGGGCGAGCTCCGGGATGCCAGCCTCCGCTGGGGCGAGCAGCTCGGCGCTGCGGGCGTCCACTACAACCTGGCCCCGGTGGCAGACGTGGTGCCGGCGGCCAAGCAGGGCAGCAACGCGCCGATCGGCCTGTTGTCGCGCAACTACGGCAACGACGCCGGCGCGGTGTCGCGTTCCCTCACCGAGTTCGTGGAAGGGATGACCCAGGCGGGCGTGGCCACCTCACTCAAGCACTTCCCAGGCCTGGGCGAGGTGGACACCAACACCGACTTCGACGCCGCCGTCGACCATGACACCACCGTCGACAGCGCCTCGCTCGACGCGTTCCGGGCGGGGATCGACGCCGGAGCCGGCTCCGTCATGGTGTCCTCGGCCGTCTTCAGCCTCATCGACCCTGACGTGGAGGGCGTGTTCAGCCGCGCAGTCATCACCGACCTCCTCCGCTCGGACCTCGGCTTCGACGGGGTGGTCATCGCCGATGACCTGGGCGCGGCCCGGGCGGTGGCCGGCGTGGCGCCGGAGGACCGCGGGGTGCGGTTCCTGGCGGCCGGTGGAGACCTCGTCATCAACGCGGACCCGACGCTGATGGCCGCCATGATCGACGCCACGGCGGCAGAGGCGGAGTCGGACGAGGCGTTCGCCGGCCAGGTCCTGGACTCCGCCGAGCGGGTCCTGCGGCTCAAGGCCTCGGTGGGCCTCGTCGACTGCGCCTGACCCCTCCCGGCCGTGGCGGACGGGCCGCGCGCGCCCCGGCGAGGGCTAGGCTGGCGGACATGTCGCGTTGCTCTGTGCTGTGGTCCGAGGCCGGTCCCGCGGCCTGGGGCACGGCCCCGCGCGCCGGCTTCTGGCTGTGTCTCGAGGCGCCCGGACCCTGGGGGGCCAAGGCGGCCACCAGCGCCCGGGCCGTCGATCCGGGGGTGGGGTCCCGCCTCGACGCCCTCGTCGAGGCGATGGGGGGCCGGCTGCTCCTGATCCGCCAGGCATCCCGCAACACCGTCGGCGACGAGCCCCTCACCGTGCTGCTCTCCGGCGGCTTCGACCAGGGCGGATGGGTGGCCCGCTTCGAGGTGGACGACGCCGCCGAGCTGCTGGCGTGGGTGACGCTCTGGCGGGCCGCCGGGGCTCCGCGGCCCGACTCAGCCGGCTCCGATCCGGTGCTGCTGGTCTGCACGCACGCCAAGCGTGACCGGTGCTGCGCGCTGGAGGGACGCCCCATCCTGGACGCGCTCGCCGACGAGCTGGGGCCGGACGCGCTCTGGGAGTGCTCGCACCTCGGCGGGCACAGGTTCGCACCCACCACCCTGCTGCTCCCCACTGGTCAGGTGCTGGGCCGCGTCGAGCCCGGCGACGCCGCGGCCGCCCACCGCGACGCCGGCGTGGGGCTGCTGTGGCCCGGCGGGGCGCGGAAGGACCGCGGCCGCAGCCATCTCCCGCCGGAGCGGCAGGCCGCCGAGGCGTGGGCGCTGAGCGCCTTCGGCGCGGCCCGGGCCGAGGACCTGGGGAGCGAGGAGGCCGACGGCCTGGTGCGGGTCCGGCACGGACAGACCCGCGTCGATGTACGGGTGACCAGGATCGACACCGGCGACGAGGTGCCGCTCAGCTGCGGCAAGGCCGCCGAGCCGGTCACCTACTGGTCCGTCGATCCGCTGTAGCGGTCTGTCAACGCAGCGAACGGCGGCACCCCGCGGGGCGCCGCCGTCCAAGCGGTGGGGGAGGGGATCAGCCGAAACGGCCGGTGATGTAGTCCTCCGTCGCCTTCTGGTCCGGGTTGTGGAAGATCTTTTCGGTGGGGCCGTACTCGATCAGCTCGCCGGGCTGGCCGTGCGCCTTGAGGTTGAAGAAGGCCGTCGAGTCCGACACGCGCGCCGCCTGCTGCATGTTGTGCGTGACGATGACGACGGTGTAGGTCTCCTTCAGCTCCTTGATCAGGTCCTCGATGGCCAGCGTCGAGATCGGATCCAGCGCGGAGCAGGGCTCGTCCATGAGCAGCACGTCCGGGGACACGGCGATGGCGCGCGCGATGCACAGACGCTGCTGCTGACCGCCGGACAGCCCGGAGCCCGGCTTGTCCAGGCGGTCCTTGACCTCGTTCCACAGGTTGGCGCCGCGCAGCGACTGCTCGACCAGCGCGTCCGACTCGGACCTGGTCAACTTGGCGTTGTTGAGCCGCACCCCCGCCAGGATGTTCTCGCGGATCGACATGGTGGGGAACGGGTTGGGGCGCTGGAACACCATGCCGATGTGCCGGCGCACGCGCACCGGGTCCACGGCCTTGTCGTAGAGGTCCACGCCGTCGAGGAGCACCTGTCCGTCGACGTAGGCGCCGTCGATGACCTCGTGCATGCGGTTGATCGAGCGCAGCACCGTGGACTTGCCGCACCCGGAGGAACCGATGAAGGCGGTGACGGCCCGGGGCTCGATGGTCATGCTGACCGACTTCACGGCGTGGAACTTGCCGTAGTAGATGTCGAGATCCTTGAGCTCAATTCGCTTGGACATGTGTGATCTTCCTGGTCAGCGGCCGGACTTGGGGGCGAACTTCCACGCGATGAGCCGACCGATCGCGTTGAGGCCCATGACGATGAGAATGAGGGTGAGCGCTCCTGCCCACGCCCGGGCGTAGAACGGGTCCTGCGGGATGCCCGGGGTCACGTACTGGTAGTACACGAACACCGGCAGCGTGGCCATCGGATCCGAGAACGGGTTGATGTTCATCGAGGCCGTGATGCCGGCGGTGACCAGCAGCGGGGCCGTCTCGCCGATGACGCGCGCGATGGACAGCACGATGCCGGTGACGATGCCCGCCAGCGCCGTCGGGAGGACCACCTTGGCGATGGTGCGCCACTTCGGCACCCCCAGCGCGTAGGAGGCCTCGCGCAGCTCGTTGGGCACGAGACGCAGCATCTCCTCGACGGAGCGCACCACCGTCGGGATCATCAGGACCGACAGCGCGACGGCGCCGGAGAGGCCGTTGTTGGTGCCGGGGCCGAAGAGCAGGCTGAAGACCGTGTAGGCGAACAGGCCCGCCACGATGGACGGGATCCCCGTCATGACGTCCACGAAGAACCGGATGGCGGAGGCCAGCCTGCTGCCCCCGCTGTACTCGACGAGGTAAATGGCGGTGAACAGGCCGATCGGCACGGAGATGAGGCTAGCGATGCCGGTGATGATGAGGGTGCCCCAGATGGCGTGGATGGCGCCTCCGCCCTCACCGATGACGTTGCGCATCGAGTAGGTGAGGAACTGGGCGTCCATGCGTTCGAGGCCCTTGGCCACCGTCTGCCAGATCAGCGACACCAGCGGCAGCAGGGCGACCAGGAAGGCGCCGGTGACGATGTAGCGGGCGTTGCGGTCCTTGGCCTTGCGCATGCCCTCGACCGCCCAGGAGAGGGCGAACATGGCGGCCAGGAAGATCAGCACGCCGACGATCGCGACGCTGCCGAGGCTCGCCGCACCGAACAGGGACAGCACGCCGGCGGTGACCGCGGCGGCGACGACGAGCATGGCGAGGGCGGTGAAGCGGGGGAGCTGGCCGGCGGTCAGCTCGCTGCTGCGCGGGGCGAGGGTGGTGGCGCTCATCAGTTGGCTCCCGAGAAGTCCTTGCGCAGGGACAGGACCCAGCGCGCCGTCATGTTCACGGCCAGCGTGATCACGAACAGGACCAGGCCCGTGGCGATCAGCTGGTTGATGCCCAGGCCGAACGCCTCGGGGAACGCCAGCGCGATGTTGCCCGCGATGGTGTTGGGGTTGCTGGAGGTGAGCATCTGGAAGTGGATGACGGCCGCTGGGGACAGCACCATGGCGATCGCCATCGTCTCGCCGAGCGCGCGGCCGAGGCCGAGCATGCACGCGGACACGATGCCGGGGGTGCCGAACGGCAGCACCGCCTGGCGGATCATCTCCCAACGTGTGGCGCCCAGCGCGAGCGACGCCTCCTCGTGCAGGCGGGGGGTCTGGAGGAAGACCTCGCGCGAGATGGCGGTGATGATCGGCAGCACCATGACCGCCAGCACGACGGCGGCGGTGAGGATGGTGCGGCCGGTGCCCGACACCGGGCCGGCGAAGAACCAACCGAACACCGGTAGCCCGCCGAGGTTGTCGGCGAGCCACACGAACAGCGGACGCATCAGCGGGGCGAGCGTGTTGATGCCCCACAGGCCGAACACCACCGACGGCACGGCCGCGAGGAGATCGATGATGTAGCCGAGACCCTGGGCGAGCCTCCGCGGGGCGTAGTGGCTGATGAACAGCGCGATGCCGATGGCCACCGGCACGGCGAACACCATCGCCAGGGCGGCGGCCCACACGGTGCCGAAGGCGAAGGGGAGCGCGTAGCTCCAGAACTCGCCGTACTGGAGTTCCTCCGCATCGGCGGTGAGCGCCGGCAGCGAGAGACCGACGAGGAACGTGGCGACGGCCGCGAGGATGATCAGGATCAGGGTGCCGGAGCCGGTGGCGATGCCCTTGTAGAGCTTGTCCCCGAACCGCCTGCTGCTGTGCTTGAGGGCGTGGCTCTCGTCGTCCTGACGGTGCAGCGGGTCCGTCGGCTGCGGCGGTGTCGTCGCCTCCGTGTCGGTCGTCGACATGGTTCTCCTGGGTGTGCCGGTGGAGGCCGGGCGGATGCCCTGAGCCCGGTTCA
This sequence comes from Tessaracoccus yangjingae, assembly GCF_055326235.1. Lineage (NCBI taxonomy): Bacteria > Bacillati > Actinomycetota > Actinomycetes > Propionibacteriales > Propionibacteriaceae > Tessaracoccus > Tessaracoccus yangjingae. Next base: position 211,784 of record NZ_JBUZNN010000001.1, read on the forward strand.
GTCGCGCCCTCCTTCAGGGGAGGGCGCGACTGAGGGGTGTTACTGGGATCCTACGATCACTTGATCGCGTCGATGGCAGCGAGCACCTTGTCGCGCAGCGCGGGGGCCAGCGGCGCGGAGCCCGCGCCCTCGGCGGCGTCGGCCTGGCCCTGCTCCGAGGCGAGGTAGCCCAGGTAGGCCTTCACGAGCTCGGCCTTGGCGGGGTCGGCGTACTCGGCGCACGCCATGCCGTAGGCCACCAGCACGATGCCGTAGCCCTCGGCCTCGCGGTCGAGCGCGATGGCCAGGTCGTTGGCCTCGCGGCCCTCCTCCATCGGGGAGGCGTCGACGGCGGCGGCGGCGTCCTCGGCGGTGGGGCCGAAGTAGTTGCCGTCCTTGCCGATCATGGCGACGGCGAGGTCACCGGCCTGGGAGGCGTCGGCGTAGCCGATGGTCCCGGTGCCGTTGGTGACCGCGGCCACCACGCCGGAGGTGCCCTTGGCCGCCTCGCCGCCCTCGTAGCTCCACTCGCCGTCGGCCTCGTTGGTCCACACGGAGGGGGCCGTCTTGTTGAGGTAGTCGGTGAAGTTCTCCGTGGTGCCCGAGTCGTCGGAGCGGTGCACGGCGGTGATGTCCATGTCCGGCAGGGCGGCGCCCTCGTTGAGCGCGGCGATGGCCGGATCGTTCCACTTGGTGATGGAGCCGTTGAAGATGCCGGCCAGGGTGTCGGGATCCAGGTTGAGGTCGGTCACGCCCTCGACGTTGAAGATCACAGCGATCGGCGAGACGTAGATGGGGAGGTTGTAGGCGATCGAGGTGTCGGCGCACAGCGACGAGGCGCCGGCGACGTTCTCCTCCAGCGTGAACGCGCGGTCGGAGCCGGCGAAGTCCACGCCGGCGCCCATGAAGGCCTCGCGGCCGGCGCCGGAGCCGTCGGGCGCGTAGTTGACCGTGACGCCGGGGTTGGCCTCCTGGAACTTCGCGATCCAGGTGGTCTGGGCCGAGTTCATGGCCGACGAGCCCTTGCCCGCGAGGGTGCCCTCGAGCGTGGACGCCGCCGACTCTCCCGCGGTGGCCGCGGCGGAGCCCGTGGAGTCCGGCGTGGTGGTGCCCTCGTTGGCGGCGCAGGCCGACAGGAGGAGCGCGGCCGAGAGGCCGAGAGCGGCGGTCAGACGAATCTTCATCCGGGATTACCTTCCGAGTGGGTGGAGCCGTGAACGTCCCTGACCGGATGGCCGGGTTTCGTTCCTGACCCGGACGTTAAGGAACCGAAGTAACGCGTCTGCGCTGGTTGGGTGAACGACAGGTGAACGACAGTGGAGTTCTGCCCCGCGGAAGCGACTTTCGGGTATTCCTGGGCGGTTGACTCCTACGCCGTGGGCTTGTGGACCTCCACCGACACCTTCGCGCCCTCGTCGTCCCTGTGCACCACGATGACCTCGCCGACCACCATGGGCCGGGCCGGCAGATCCAGCCCCTTGAACATCGCCGGGAGGACCGGCCGGTGCCCGCACACCGCCGTCGGCGCCTCGAAGCCACGGAAGAGGTCCGCCGTGAAGCGGGTCACGTCGTGCGGGTGCACGGTGCCCTCCTCTTCGGTCAGGACGTCCACCGTCTGGATCACCAGGCCACGCCTGCCCGCGTAGGGCTTGAGGGTCTCGACGCACCGCGTCGACGACGACGACACCAGCTCCTCGACGCCGTAGGCCGTGAACAGCTGGGACATCTCGCGGGCCTGCCTGCGGCCGCGGCCCGACAGCCGGCGGTCCTGGTCGGGACCGGTCCAGTCCTTGCGCAGCATGGCCTTGGCGTGCCGGACCAGGAGCAGCGGGGTGGTCCTGGGCGTCAGGAGGGCCGCGGACAGGACGCGGCGCTCGTCGGCGTAGGTGAGGCGGCGCATGGCCTTGTCGACGGTGAGCCACTTCACGGCGTCCACCTCCGCGCACGGCGCCCAGGGGCGCTCCTCGACCACCTCGGCGCGCCAGTACTGGACGGTCTTGGGGCCCTTGGCCAACTGGTAGCGGATGGTGGGCAGCCGCAGGCCCAGTCGGACCACCATGCCCGTCTCCTCGAGCACCTCACGGACCGCGGTCTGCGGGGCCAGTTCGTCGGCCTCACCCTTGCCCTTGGGCAAGGACCAGTCGTCGTAGCGGGGCCGGTGGATGACCAGCACCTCGGTGTCGTCGCCGGTGCCGCGCAGCACGACGGCGCCGGCCGCCCGGATCTTGGTACGCCTGGTCATCGCGAGGAGCGGCGGGCGGCTGTCTGCTGGATGAGCGTCTCCTGGAGGTCCGTCAGCGGCTTGCCCGCGTCGTCGGTGGTGTGCGCGGTCCACGTGGCGTCCGAGAGCTCCCAGTGCACGGTGGTGGGCGCGAACGCCATCTCGAACAGGTCCTCCACCTGCTGGACGTGCGCCGGGTTGTTGATGCCGACGATCGCCTCGACACGCCGGTCCAGGTTCCGGTGCATCATGTCCGCCGAACCGATGCCGACGATGGGTCGCCCTCCGCCGGCGAACCACAGGACCCGCGAGTGCTCCAGGAAGCGCCCCAGGATCGAACGCACCCGGATGTTGTCGCTGAGCCCCGGCACCCCGGGGCGGATGGTGCAGATGCCCCGGACCCAGATGTCGACGCTCACGCCGGCCTGCGAGGCCCGGTACAGGGCGTCGATGAGGGCCTCGTCGACCAGCGAGTTGACCTTGATCTTGACGCCCGAGACCTTGCCCGCCCGGTGGTTGGCGATCTCGCCGTCGATGTACTCGAGCAGCCCCTTGCGGATGCCGTGCGGCGCGACGAGGAGCCGTCGGTAGTTGGTCTCCTGGGTCATGCCGGACAGGTGGTTGAACAGCCGGGCCACGTCGTCGGTGATGATCGGGTTGGAGGTGAGCAGGCCCATGTCCTCGTACTGGCGGGCGGTCTTCGGGTTGTAGTTGCCGGTGCCGATGTGCGCGTACCGCCGGAGCCCGTCGGACTCCTCCCGCACCACGAGGGACAGCTTGCAGTGGGTCTTGAGCCCCAGCATGCCGTAGACGACGTGCACGCCGGACTTCTCCAGCTTCCGCGCCCAGCCGATGTTGGCCTGCTCGTCGAAGCGCGCCTTGATCTCCACGACGGCGAGCACCTGCTTGCCCGCCTGAGCGGCCTCGATGAGCGCGTCGACGATGGGCGAGTCTCCCGAGGTGCGGTACAGGGTCTGCTTGATGGCCAGCACGGCCGGGTCCGCCGCGGACTGCTCGATGAACCGCTGCACGGAGGTGGCGAACGAGTCGTAGGGGTGCTGCACCAGGACGTCGCGCAGCTTGAGGGCCTTGAACATGTCCGCCGGGCTGGCGCTCTCCACCTCCGCCAGGTCCGGGTGGGTGATCGGGAGGAAGTTGGGGTACTTGAGGTCCTCGCGCTGCGAGTCCGCGAGCGAGAACAGGCCGGTGAGGTCCAGCGGCGCGGAGAGCCGGAACACCTCGTTGTCGTGCACGTCCAGCTCGGCCATGAGCATGGACAGCATGTGCTCGTCGATGCCCTCCTCCACCTCGAGGCGGACGGGCGGGCGGCCCACCTTGCTGCGCAGCAACTCCTTCTCGAGGGCGAAGAGGAGGTTCTCGGCGTCGTCCTCCTCCACCTCGATGTCCTCGTTCCGGGTCACCCGGAAGGTGGTGTACGAGATCACCTGCATGCCCGTGAACAGCTGGCCGAGGTGGCGGGCGATGATCTCCTCCAGCGGCAGGAAGCGACCCTCGGCGAGCTTGACCAGCCGCGACAGCACCGGCGGGACCTTGACGCGGGCGAACTGCCTGCCCCCGGTCTGCGGGTTCTTCAGCAGGACGGCCAGATTGATCGACAGGCCCGAGATGTAGGGGAAGGGGTGCGACGGGTCCACCGCCAGCGGGGTGAGGACCGGGAAGATGCGCTCGGCGAACAGCGCGCGCATCTTGTCCTTCTCCGACGCGGTGAGCTGGTCCCAGCGCAGGATCTGGATCCCCTCCTCGGCGAGCTCCGGGCGGATCTCCTCCTGGAAGACGCGCGACTGCTCCGCGACCAGCTCGGACACCTTGCCCAGCAGCTCCGCGTGCAGCTCGCCGGGCATCTTCCCGTTGACCGTCGGCACCGCGACGCCCGCCGCGATGCGACGCTTCAGGCCGGCCACGCGCACCATGAAGAACTCGTCGAGGTTGGAGGAGAAGATGGCCAGGAACTTCGCGCGTTCGATCAGCGGGATGCGCTTCCGGTCCCGGGCGAGGTCGAGGACGCGGTCGTTGAACTGGAGCCAGGAGATCTCGCGATCGAGGTACCGGTCCGTCGGCAGCGGGGTCTCACTCAATGTCTCTTACCTCTCGCGGCGGTAGCTGGTGTCTGTCTGAACGATCTCGAACCCGGCGTTGGCGTACATCCGGACGACGCGTTCCTCGTCGCCCTCGACGTAGAGCTGGACCCGGTCGTCGCCGAGGCCGGCCAGGTGGGCCAGGCCGCGCGCCAGCAGGGCGCGCCCCAGGCCCTTGCCCTCGTGCTCTTGGGCGACCGCGATGAGGTACACCTCGCCCAGGCCGCCGTCGTGCTGCTTGGTCCAGTGGAGCCCCGCCACCTGGTCGCCGTGCATGGCGACGAAGAAGCCCGCCGGATCGAACCACGGCTGGCGGGTGAGGTCCTCGAACTCCTTGCGGGTGAGCCGTCCCTGCTCAGGGTGGTGCGCGAACGCCTGGGCGTTCAGGGCGAGCAGCGCGTCCGTCAGGTCCGGGGTGAACGTGACGATGCGGTAGCCCTCAGGCACCTCGGCGGTGAGCTCCGCGCCGGCCAGCGGACGCTCCATGCGCAGCAGGGTGCGGACGGGATGCAGGCCGAGGCGCCGGGCGAGCGAGTCCCCGCCGGGCAGGGTGCCGAAGGCCCACACCGCCGAGTCGGGGTGGGCGCGGAGGGCCTCCCGAAGCAGCTCGGCCCCCACGCCCTCCGAGCGGTGCGCGGGGTGCACGCCGAGCAGCAGCGTGCCGTCGCGCTCGTCGCACACCACGAACCCGTACGGGTCCGACCGGAGGCCCATGAAGAAGAAGTCCGCCTCGCGGAGCCCTTCGATGCCCATCGAGGCAGACTCGTTGATGGGGGAGACGCCGTCGTGTTCGGTGATGGCGGCGACGAGCCGGCGCAGGGCGTCGCGCATCGTCGGGGTGAGGGTGGTCAGGCTAACCAGCACGGTGCACCTCTCTGGAGTTGGCGAATCGGTAGCCTACGTTGCGGACGGTGCCGATGTAGTAGTCGAACTGGCCCAGCTTGGCCCGCAGGCGCCGGACGTGGACGTCCACCGTGCGCGTGCCGCCGTAGTAGTCGTAGCCCCAGACCTGGCTGACCAGCGTCTCCCGCGACAGCACCCGCCCCGGGTGCTGCATCAGGTAGCGCAGCAACTCGAACTCGGTGTAGGTGAGGTCCAGCGGCGCGCCGTCGAGGCTGGCGGAGTAGGCGGCGCCGTCGACGCGGAGGGGGCCGGCGGAGAGCACGTCGGGATCCACGTTGGCCTTGGCCAGGATCCGCAGGCGGGCGTCGAGCTCGGCGGGTTCGCTGCCGGCGGCGACGAAGTCCGAGAAGCCCCAGTCAGGCGAGAGGACGGCCAGCCCCGACGGCGCCACGAGCAGCAGGACCGGGGTGCCGCCGCTCTTGGCCAGGGTCTGGCACGCGGACCGGGCGCCGGCGAGATCCGAGCGGCCGTCCACCATCACGACGTCCACGGCCTCCGCCTCGACGAGGGCCTGGGCGGCGGACGTCACGTGGGCCAGGTGGTGGCTGAGCAGGCTCAGCTCGACGGGCGGCTCCGAGTCGGAGACGAAGAGGACGTTGCTCACGTGCGGCACCTCCTTCTCGACTGGGCCCGCCCATCGTATCGCCGCAGGTCCCAGCCAGCGATATCCCTGGTGACTTGTAGCATGGCGGCCATGGAACAGCGCGTTCCGGACGAGTACTTCCGCCCCACGGCGGAGTCCGACGATGTGCGGGCCGACGACGCCCCCCGCGGCCTGCCGGACACGGCGGCCGTCAAGGCCGTCGCGCCCACCGATGTCCGCGACGGCTGGACCCCGCGCGCCGTCGCGAGCCTCGCCGTCGTGGTGCTGGGGGTGGCGTTCACCGTCGGGCGGCTCTGGGTGTTCCCGCCCGAGGCGCCCGCCGGCCCCTCGCCCAGCCCCTCGCCCAGCGCCCCTGTGTCCGCGTCGCCCACCCCGTCGGCTGCACTGGCTCCCTTCGACGGTCCGGTGGTCGCGGTCCGCGCCATCGACGCGGAGGGGCGATGCCTGGAGGGTGGAAGCAGGGAGGCGCCGCTGGCGCTGGTCGACAACAATCCCGACACGCTGTGGCGGTGTCGCGGCGAGGGCCTGGGGGAGAGCGTCACGATCCGGTTCCCCGGTCCCCGCGTCGTCGTGGGGCTGCGGGTGGTCAACGGCAACACGGTGTGGACGGACAGGTACCTCGCCGAGCGCCGCATCACGGCCATCCGGTGGACCTTCGCCGACGGCTCGTTCCTCGAGCAGGGGCTGGCCGCCAACGACCGCACCCCGCAGGAGGTGCGCTTCCCGGAGGTCAGGACGGACACCGTGACCCTCACCGTGCTGCACACCACGCCCCCGGGCGGCACCGGCACCTCGGTGGACGCGGTCTCCATCGGCTCCCTGGAGTTCCTGGCCCCGGCCTGAGCGCGTGCCGGCGCCCGTGCGGTTCGGCCGGGTGTCACTCCCAGTCGTGGGTGTCGATCAGGATGGTGACCGGGCCGTCGTTGACCGACGACACGAGCATGTGGGCGCCGAAGCGCCCCCGCTCCACCGTCGCGCCGAGGAGTTCGAGCTGTCGGCACAGCTCCTCGACGAGGGGCTCGCCCACCTCGCCGGGCGCGGCCCTGCTCCAGGAGGGCCGCCGGCCCTTCCTGGTGGAGGCGTACAGCGTGAACTGGCTGACCACCAGGAGGGGCGCGCCGACGTCGCTGGCGGAGGTCTCGCCGTCGAGGATCCTCAGCCCCCAGATCTTGCGGGCCAGCGCGGCCGCGTGCTCCGGCCCGTCGTCGTGCCCGACACCGGCCAGCACCAGGAGGCCCGGGGCGTCCAGCCGTCCCACCACCTCGCCGTCGACCTCCACGGAGGCCGTCAGTACCCTCGTCACCACTGCGCGCATGGGCCCCATTCTCGCCGGTTCGTATACTTGCCCGCATGGCCGCGGTCCTGGTGTGGGTGCTGATAGTCGCCACCGTCGCGCTGGGCGTCGGTGCGCTCGTCGCGCTGGCCGTGACCCTGAGAGGGCTGTGGAAGCAGCTGCGAGGAGATGAGTCGTGAACTTTGACATCGAGGTCCCCGAGGGCCTGAATCCGGCACTGACGGCGCTGGGCTGGCTCGTGGGCCGCTGGGAGGGCACCGGCAACGGTACGGACCACGAGGGCAACGGCTTCGAGTTCGAGCAGCGCATCGAGTTCAACCACAACGGGGGCGAGTACCTGTACTACGCCTCGCAGACGTTCCTGCTCGGCGGCGAGGGCGCGGACCAGGTGCCCCTCAGCATGGAGACTGGCTTCTGGCGCCCCAAGTCCGATGCCTCGCTCGAGGTGGTGCTGACCAGCGCCGACGGATGGACCGAGGTCCTGGTGGGCCGGATCCAGGTCACCCGCATCGACCTGCTCACAGACGCGGTGGTGCGCACCGAGTCGGCCGCCGTCTCGCACTCGGCGGGCCAACGCCTCTACGGCAAGGTGGAGGGTGACCTGATGTACGCGCTGGACCGCGCCACCACCGAGCACGAGCTGCGCCCCCACATGTGGGCCCGCCTGAAGCGGATCTGACATGCCCGTCATGGTGGAGACCGGCCCTGACGCGGGCCTGCCCTGGCACTTCGGCAACCCCGTCGCCGAGGCGCGGGCGCTGGAGGCCGGCGAGGGGGTGGTGGACCTGGGCAACCGCGAGGTCGTCGAGATCAGCGGGGCAGACCGCCTCGGGTGGCTCCACTCCATCACCAGCCAGCACCTCAGCGGCCTGCGCCCCGGGGAGGCCACCACTGCACTGATCCTCTCGCCCACCGGTCACATTGAGCACGTGCTGCACGGCGTCGACGACGGCACGTCCTTCCTGGCCTGGACCGAGCCCGGCCGCGCCGAGGCCCTGGTGGGGTTCCTGGAGCGGATGCGGTTCGCGATGCGGGTGGAGGTGTCGCGGAGACCGGACCTCAGGATGGCCTGGGTGGGCCATCGGATCCCAGTGGACCCGTCGTGGCGCGTGCGCGACTCCGAGGTGGGCGGGCTGGACGTGTTCCTGCCCGTCGAGGCGGAGTTGGCGGGCACCGTCGGCACCTGGGCCTACGAGGCCATGCGGATCGCCGCCGGCATCCCGAGGATCTTCGTCGACACGGACTTCAAGACCATCCCCAACGAGATCGGCCTCGTGGGCACGCACCTGGACAAGGGCTGCTACCGCGGCCAGGAGACGGTGGCCCGGGTGCACACGCTGGGCCGGCCGCCCCGTCGCCTGGTGCAGCTGCACCTCGACGGCACCATGTCGACGCTGCCCGAACAGGGCGCGCCGGTGGAGCTGGAGGGTAGGACGGTGGGCTTCGTCGGCTCCTCCGCGCGGCACCACGAGCTGGGACCGATCGCGCTCGGGCTCATCAAGCGGTCCGTTCCGGTGGACGCCGAGATGCTGGCCGGCGGGATCCCCGCCGCGCAGGAGGCGCTCGTGGACCCGGACGTGGGCCTCCACGTGCGCCCGGTCCTCGGCTGAGGGGGCGCTCTCCGGGTGGCATCATTGCCACCGTGCAGACCGAGCCCCCGCGCAACCACACGATCGACGTGGCCCGCGCGTTGTCGGTCCTCGTCGTCGTCATCTTCCACGGGTTCATCTACAAGGCGTCCATGAAGCCCGACGGCACCCTGGAGGCCGGCCTCTGGACGCCGCCCACCTGGGTCTGGGGGCTCTCGTGGGTGCTGATGTCCATGCCGCTGTTCTTCGCGTGCGGGGGCTTCTCCAACGCGCTGATCGTCGACAAGATGCGACGGCGCGGCACCGGCTTCTCGCACTATCTCGCCAACCGCGGGCGCCGGCTCACCGGCGGGCTGGCGCTGTTCGTCACGTTCTTCGCGGTGATCGCGAGTGTCGCGGCGTGGCTGGGCTACGGGCTCCTGGCGGCCGAGCTCAGCAGGTCGCTGATGTTCCTGCTGTGGTTCATCTCGGTGTACCTCGTGATCGTGCTGTTCGCCCCGCTGATGGTGACCCTCCACGACCGGTTCGGGGCGTGGGTCATCGTGGCCATGCTGGTCGGCATCGTGGTGGTGGACCGGGCCTGGCTCGGCTTCGGGCGCAACGACATCGGCCAGATCAACATGTTCCTGGTGTGGCCGCTGTGCCATCAACTCGGCATCGGCTACCAGCGCGGATGGTTCCGCCAGGGGCCGAGGCGGTACGCGTGGGGCGTGCTGCTCGGCTCGGCGCTGGCCATCGGCGTACTGATCGCCTTCTTCGGCTACCCCGCCTCCGCCGTCGGCTTCGCCAACGCGCCGATCGCCAACCACCTCCCCCCGACGCTCGCGATGGCGCTGCTCGGCGCCGCCCAGGTGGCGGGGATGGGGCTCGTGGAGCGCTCTGGCGTGTTCGCGTCGGTGCCCGCGAGGACGGAGGCGGCCCTCGCCAAGCTCAGCGCCCTGATGATGACGGTCTACCTCTGGCACGTGCCCTGCATGCTCGTGGGCGGCGCGGGCCTGATCCTGCTGGCGCGCCTGATGCCGGGCGCCGCGCCGGTGCTGCTGTCGCAGTTCACCGTGCTGGCCGTGGGGATGCTGATGATCTCGGTGCTGGTGCCGCTGATCGGCCTCGTCGAGTACCGACTCATCCCGCCGCTGGGCACGGTGCAGGACCGCTACCTGGCGTTGCTGAGCTTCGTGCTGATGATCGCCGGGACGATGCTCGTCTTCACCCACGGCACCGTCGTGCATCCCCTGCAGCCCGGGTCGTCGGTGGGTGTCGTCGCGGTGTGGGCCGGGGCGTGGACGATGGTGCGGGCGTCGCGCCCGGCGGGCGTCGAGAAGAGCAGCGCCGACGCGCTGAAGCCTGTCCGGCCACCCCGTCGCGCCAGGCGGGCGGGGCGCTCCCCGGAGGCGGAGCCCGCACCCGGGGAGTTGACCGGACCCGTCAGGTGAGGGCGGCCAGCGCGGCGTCGTAGTCCGGCTCGTGCCTGGTCTCGGCGACCTGCTCGGTGTAGACCACCGTCCCGTCCCCGTCGATCACCACGACGGAGCGGGCCAGGAGCCCGCGCAGGGGACCGTCGGTGTACGTGACGCCGTAGGCGCCGCCGAAGTCGGTGCGGAAGTCCGAGGCCACCTCCACGTTCTCGATGCCCTCGGCGCCGCAGAAGCGCTTGAGCGCGAACGGGAGGTCCTTGGACACGCACAGGACCGTGGTGCCCTCCAGCCCGGCCGCCCGCTCGTTGAAGGCGCGCACGCTGAGGGCGCAGGTGCCCGTGTCCAGCGAGTGGAAGATGTTGAGCACGAGGTTGCCCCCGGCGTAGTCGGCCAGCGACACCGGCGACAGGTCCTCCCGCGCCAGTTCGAAGTCCGGGGCCTTGGTGCCGACGGCCGGCAGCTCGCCGACGGTGTGGACCGGGGTTCCCTTGTATGTGATGTCAGCCATGCCCCGATCCTTGCCGATCCGTCGCCCGCAGGCCAGCGCCCGGCACCTCTCCGCTGCCGGCGGAGGTGCCGCCCCACCGTTGGCTGAGGTGCCGCGAAGCGGCGTCGCCCTCCGCTGGCTGAGGTGCCGCGAAGCGGCCTCGAAGCCTAAGAAACGCGAGTTGACCAGGGGCTTTGGCCCCTTTTCCTTGTGGTGTCTGGGGTCGGGTTTGGCGGGGTGTGGTGGGGGCCGGGCCGCCCATGATGCCGGTCGGCGGCGCTTCGCGCTGCCGCGTACCGTCATCAACGCCCACCCAACCTGCCCCGTCCCCCACCACCCCCCGCCCTGCTGATCCATCGCGGGTCCTGGCGGGGCGGTGAGGGGTGTGCACGACACGCCGTCGGGGTCGGTGGTCGGGTGCGTATGGGGCGCCGAGGTGCGATTCGTGCGGCGATTCGTGCCACCCGCCGCCCTGCTGATCCATCGCGGGTCCTGGTGGGGCGGTGAGGGGTGTGCACGACACGCCGTCGGGGTCGGTGGTCGGGTGCGTATAGGGCGCCGAGGTGCGATTCGTGCGGCGATTCGTGCCACCCGCCGCCCTGCTGATCCATCGCGGGTCCTGGTGGGGCGGTGAGGGGCGTGCACGACACGCCGTCGGGGTCGGTGGTCGTGTACGTATGGGGCGCCGAGGTGCGATTCGTACGGCGCTTCGTGCCACCCGCCGCCCTGCTGATCCATCGCGGGTCCTGGTGAGGCGGGAAGAGTGTGCACGACACGCGCCCTCACCGCTGGCTGAGGTGCCGCGTAGCGGCCTCGAAGCCTAAGAAACGTGGGCTGACAAGGTGCGTTTCTTAGGCTTCGAGGCTCGTCGCTTCGCTCCTCGCACCTCAGCCAGCGATGGGGGGCGTCGCTTCGCCCTCTCTCGGCTTTCGGGCGAGTTCAACTCGCGTTCACCCGGAGGTGGTGAACTACTCCCATGAGCCAGAACCTCCGCGAGTACATCGACAAGCTGCGCGAAGAGGGGTATGCCGTGGCTGATGTCCACGGCGAGGATCCGTACCTGATCGACCCGCTCGGCCAGGCCGTCGAGACGTGGCGCGACCGACATCCGTACGACGAGTTGCTCGGCCGCGACGAGTACGAGGCGGAGAAGCGGCAGCTGCAGATCGAGCTGCTCAAGTTCCAGTACGCCGCCCAGGACGCGGGCACCAAGCACGTGATCATCTTCGAGGGCCGCGACGCCGCGGGGAAGGGCGGCGCCATCAAGCGGTTCACCGAGCACCTCAACCCCCGGACCGCGCGGGTGGTGGCGCTGGCGGCGCCCACCGAACGGGAGAGGGGGCAGTGGTACTTCCAGCGCTACGTCCAGCACCTCCCGACGGCGGGCGAGATCGTGCTGTTCGACCGCTCCTGGTACAACCGCGCCGGCGTGGAGCGCGTGATGGGCTTCTGCACCGACGAGCAGTACGAGATCTTCATCCGCCAGGCGCCGATGTTCGAGCAGATGCTGATCGATTCCGGGATCACCGTGACCAAGCTGTGGTTCTCGGTGACGCAGCGCGAGCAGCGCACCCGGTTCGCGATCCGGCAGATCGATCCGGTGCGGCAGTGGAAGCTCTCGCCGATGGACCTCGAGTCGCTCGGCCGCTGGGAGGACTACACGGCCGCCAAGACCGCGATGCTCAAGCACACCGACACCGAGATCGCCCCCTGGTACCGGATCAAGTCCAACGACAAGAAGCGCGCCCGGCTCAACGCCATGCGCCTCTTCCTGGACCTCCACGACTATGAGGGCAAGGACGCGAGCGCCATTCAGGCCACGGATCCGCTGATCGTTCAGCGCGGCAGGAAGAAGTGGATGAAGGCCGACGAGGACCACACGGCGCCCCCGGCGCCCGGCCTAGACCGTGAGCAGGTCGAGCTCCGCGGAGATGCCACGGGCGCGAAGCCCAGCGTCCTGTTCGTGTGCGTGAAGAACGGCGGGAAGAGCCAGATGGCGGCCGCCCTGGCCAGGCTGCACGCGGGCGACGCCGTCGACGTGTACTCCGCCGGCACCAGGCCAGGAGCGTCGCTCAACGAGGAGTCCCGCGCCAGCGTCGAGCAGCTGGGCGGCACCTTCGACGGTGAGCACCCCAAGCCGATCGACCCCGGGCTGCTGCGCTCCGTTGACCGCATCGTGCTGGTGGGCGGCGAGGCGGAGGTGGAGCCGGTCGAGGGCATGCGCGGCACCATCGAGACCTGGGAGACGGACGAGCCGTCGCTGCGAGGGATCGAGGGCGAGGAGCGCATGAGGCTGGTCCGCGACGACATCGACGCGCGGGTCCTGGCCCTGCTCGACGAACTGCTCCCGGACGCCGACTAGGGCAGTTGACCCAGGGCGCGCATGGCGTCTGCCAGGGGCCGCAGCCCGTTGTTGCGCACCCGCTGCGAGTTGGCCGAGGCGCTGATGCCCTCACGCTCGGCGATCTCGGCGTTGTCCAGGCCGTCGAGCATCCCGCGCAGCGTGGCGAGGGCGCCGGGCCGGAGCCCGGCCAGGTGCACGTCCACCAGCCGCGACAACGCGTCTGCGGGCGCCGTCGCCTCAGGGCGCTCGTCACGAACCGCCGTGCGGACCGCCTCGTAGCCGGGCCTGGTGGCCTGGGCCCTGACCCAGTCGATCGCCTCGCGTGCCAGCCACCACGCCGAGCCGTCCTGGATGCCCCGCGCCTCGTCCACCACCACCAGCTCGCCGCCGCCGATGCCGCAGCGGGCCTCCCATCTCGGCGCGAGCTCGAGCCGCAGCGTGAATCCGGCCGTGAGTGCCTCGCCGAGGGTGCGGTAGACGGCCTGAAGCTCGTCACCGACGGTGGGGCGCAACGCGTACACAGGGGTGACGGCGGCGTTGACCGCGTCGAGCGCCCGGAGCACGTCGGCATGGAGGAGGTCTCGGGGCGCGGAGCGCGACGCCACGATGTCGACGAGCAACGCGACGACGGGGCCGGCCTTCATTGCACTCATATGTAGATACTAGCTTCATTTGATTAGGATGAAGTGATTACCTTTACCGGGGAGTGGTCGTGTGCCAGGTGCCGGCGCCCCGGCTGAGCACGAATCGCCGTCGCGGTAGAGCCTCAGGCACGTATGGGGCGCCGGGCTGGACATGCGACGGCGTGTCGTGCACAGCCCTGGGGGCGGGGCGCGGGCGATGGGTCGGGTCGGCCCGGGCCCGTCGTGGCTGTGTGGGGCGGGACTGTCGGGTCCGGTGGGTAGGGTGACGCCATGGACTGGGCACTGGCGGGACGGGCGGCGATCATCCTTGCCGCCGGGGTGTTCGCCGCGCTCGGCAACCCCGTCGTCAGGGCGCTCCTGCGCCGGATCGACCGCGCGGCCGTGGCCTCCGGGGACGACGAGGTGGCGAGGACGCGGGCCAGCCTGGGCCTGGTGGAGGCACAGAAGGAGCTTCCCGGAGGCCGGTGGATCGGCATCCTGGAGCGGGTCGCGGTGTATGCCTGCATCGTCGCGGAGTTCCCGGCGGGGATCGCCATCGTGCTGGCGGTCAAGGGGTTGGGCCGGTACGCGGACCTGGCCACCGAGTCGGAGTCGGGCACCTCGCGCAAGGGGGAGCTGTTCATCATCGGCACCTTCGCCAGCCTGCTGTGGGCCGGATTCTGGGCGGGTGTGGCCTACTTCGCCGTGCGCGCGTGGTGAACCAGGACGGCCTGCCGCGACACGTGCAGGAGGAGCTTCTCCGGCGCTGGGGCGAGCCGCACCGCCGCTATCACGCTGAAGTGCATCTGAGGGCCGGGCTGGAGACGCTCGATCTCCTTGGCGCGGGGAGGCTGGAGCGGATCGCCTTCTGGTTCCACGACGCGGTGCACACGGGGGAGAGCCCGGCCGACGAATGCGCCTCCGCGGACCTCGCGCGTCACCTGTTGGGGGGCCACCTCGGCGACGCCGAGATCGGCGAGGTGTGCCGGTTGGTGCTGCTCACGGTCGATCACGCCCCTGAGGCCGGCGACTCCCCGGGCGCGAGGGTCGCGGACGCGGATCTGCGGGGGCTCGGGCTCCCCTGGGGGAGCTACGTGGCGAACCTGGAGGCCATCCGCGCGGAGCACCCGGGCATGCCGCCGGCCGAGTGGGCCGCGCGGCGCCGGCGGTTCGTCGATCGGATGCTCGAGCGCGCCACGGTCTTCCACACGCACACGGGCCTGGGGGTCTGGGGGCGCCAAGCACCTTAAAAACCTCCACGTCAGGCGGGGCAGACCTTCGCG